>NZ_JAXKVV010000037.1:0-14513 GCF_034296135.1 Aureibaculum koreense | reverse complement strand
TTGCTTTGAGCATTCATAAGAGCCTTTAGTTCTGATTCACTCTCTTTAATGTGTAAGTCTATTTGTTTTGCCATAAGGCAATTTACAAATAATTGAGTAAATTAACAAGAGAAATGGTATAAACGATTTACAGCCATTGAGCATAAAACAGTTCCTATCTGAATTTTTTATAGATTTTTTCTCTTTTGACTCACGTTTTTTTAAAACATTTACCCCATTAATATTTAAACCAGGAAAAATATCTAAGGAATATATTAATGGAAAACGGATGCAATATGTTAACCCGTTTAAACTTTACCTAAACGTAACCATTGTTTTCTTTTTACTACAAGGTCTGTTTTCTACAATTGATGAATATAATATTACAGATAAACTTTCAATTGACAATGATGAGATTAAATCTGATACTACTTTTGTAGCAAATACCTCAACGGATAGCACCTCAACGGAAACTCTTAAACAGAAATTGACCTTAAGAATGGACTCCATTTTTAACACTACTAATTTCTTGGAAAATTTTAAAAATGACAGCATATCTAAAAAGGAGAAAGATTCTGTTTACAATGAATTTATGGCAACAAATATTGACTTTATTGTCAAAATAATTAATAATGACGATACTGGTGGATGGGGAAAGTATGGAAATATAACTACCTTAAAAGATTACACGGTAAACTACTCGGAAAAAAAATTAAAAGCTGAAAATATAGATTACGACACACCTAGCGGTAACCAAATCTCTTTTAATGTGGAAGATTTAAAATCTCTTTTAGGAGAAGAAATGGGTGGAAAAATAAATGCATTTATAGACTATGATAAAAAACATAAAAATGCAACGGCAACACAGGCAATGACTGATTTAAACTACAAAAAAACACGCTGGAACGCCTTTTATTTTAAAACCGCCCAAAATATAAACAAAGCAAAAGAAGATGATGAATTTCTCAAATCTTGGGGCAAAAGTATCGTTTCAAAAATATCAATTGCATTGTTCGTTTTGTTACCCGTTTTTACACTATTTCTTTCATTACTTTATATAAGGCGAAAGTGGAACTATACAGAACATTTAGTTTTGGTATTTAACGTGCAAACCGTTTTTTTCTTGTTACTAATTTTCTTCAATATATTTGATAGAACACTAGATACAGACGCTGGTATTTTAATTTTTATACCGCTTTTTCTATTTTATTTATATAAAGCTCTTCAGAATTTTTACGAACAACATTGGTTTAAAACCTTGGTAAAATTTTTCCTGCTCAATACCTTTTATTTGATCTTGTCTGCTGTTGGTCTAGTTGTAGTTTCCTTTATTGCTTTTATTTTATAGACTACCTATTGTTTTATCAGTTGACCTAAAAAATTACGACTTTCATCTAAAAGATTAATTTTTAAAGTGAATTGATTGTCTTTCGCCCATTCCAACTTTGTAGCCTTAACTAATTTCAACAATTCTTCTTGGTCTTTGCTTAATGGAATATCAAGTGGGGTTTCCATGTATTTTTTTACATTAAAATAAAATTTCAGTTTTGAGGAGGATGACGGATTTGGTGTTGTTCTTTTCTGATTCACCCTTAATTCTAAATTATCTTTAGCATCGGTAGCCAAAAATTTAAAAATAGGTATGGTAGTAAAAACAGTATCGTTTTCAATAACTTGGATAGCGTTTTTACCATAAAAATAATCTGATAAACTAGATGGGTTTTCTTGCCCCAATATTAAACCCAACACAGGAATTTTCTTTTCTTGGGTTGATTTTATTTCAACTTTATTAAAATCGTCATCATATTCATAAGAAACTATCGTGTCCGTCTTTTGCTCAATAGAAGTAATATTAAAATTCAGTTTCCCGTTCCATTTTTGGACAATAGAATCTAAAGACAGGTGCGTTATTTCGTTGAATTTATCTTTTTTATCCGTCCAAAATTTATTAAAAACCGTATTGTCCTTATTTACTTTGCCAGATATAGAAATAACATCTTCCTCATCTGGCATGATATTATTATTCGTAACAAACAAATTGGAAGTCAACGTTCCTTGCAGTTCAAAAATTCCATCTCTAAAATTAGCTTGCAACGTTTCATTAGATGAAGTAAAACTAATATCACTATTATTATTTACCAATGGCTTTAGAATCTCGGTATCTTCGGCTAAAAAATCTTCCGTATCAAATAACGAAATTAACGCTGGGTTTATATCAGCTTTTTTATCAACTTTTATACTTATTATCAATTGCTCATTTTTTATCGCCAATATAAAATTAGCTTTAGAGTAAATAATAACATTACCTTCTGTGCTTTGCACAAACTTTTCCTTTAGTAAATAGTTGGATAATTCACCTTCATCCTTAACTTTAACTCTTGTGCTAAACCAATTATTTTTCAGTTCTTCCGAGTTCGTATAAAACAATATATTTCTTGGAATACTTACACTTTTAAATAGAGAAAATCTTTCTTTTTTAATGGAATCTTTCCTTTTCCTCGGCGTTAAATAGGTAATAGGGTTTGCTAAAAAATCGAACAATAAGTGATTTTCAATTTGCCTCAAATTTATATTTACAATTTTAGTAGCACCAGCCGGAACTCTATTTTCAAATACTTGCGATTGCTTATATCGTAATACATAAAGTACCACAACAATAGCTACTAAAACTATAAAAAAATAGAGCCACTTCTTACGCATCGCAAACTTTTATTGCATCATAAAGTCAATAAAATCTAGCAATACCTTTAAAGAGTTTTCCCTGTTTTCGGCAGTCTCTACTACAAATTCAGAAACAATGTTGTTGCCCTTCATTTTACCCGACTTATAATAAGCGTTGTTTAAATTATTAGTTGCAAAAGAAACCATTTTCTTTTCGTCTTTTCTTAACTCTTCAGAAGGAATTTTAGACAACAATTTTTCAACATTCAAATACATCACCGCAGCATTTTTACGAATGGTCTTTTTGTGGTCTCCCAATGCAGAAAATGGATTTGGACTGATAATATTTTGTAATTGCTTTTCTGAAGACGTGATAAATACAATTTCATCTTTGATAACGGCGAACAGATCAAAAGGTGTTCTGTTTGGTAAATTCAATTTATAGTAATTGGAATTTTGCTCAAAAGCTTTGTGCTTAACACCTAATTTTACCAATTTAAAAAGTAATTTTTCATTTTCTGAGCCAATCATAAATGTAAACTCAGGACTCATTTCTTTTTTTGTTTTTTCTACCTTGGTTTCGTTATAGTCATCGTCATACTCGTAAGTAGTATAGGTAACTTCTTTTTCGCCCAAGTCATTTAAAATAAATAGCATGTTTCCGGTAATCAGATCACCAATGGCATCTTCATCTATTATCAATGAAAATAGTTCAGCAGAAACGGTCATTTCCTCTTTAAAATCAGGCAGCATACTTCCGTACATTTCTGAAACCAAATTAGGATATTCATCCAAAACCGCTTCTGTATCCATTGCAATGCTAGTATAACCTATAATCTCGTTTTCGTTAAAATACTTAAAAAATGAATTGTCAATTTTTGACCTGTATATCTTTTTAATGGCTTTTTTCCACTTATCGTTAACTTCCATATTAGAAGTAATTCTAGCAGCATCTTTTTCAAAATACAAATGGGCGTTCATAGTACCAAAGCCCAAGCTATTATAGTTAGGCTTAAATCCACCCATGTAATAACCCAATCCACCCATCATACCGCTCATTAGCTCACCATAACTATTTATCCAAGCAGATGCAGAAGCTTTGTTGTCTATAGATTTTAAATAATTTTTGTTAGATAAGATTGAAGCACCAGTATAGTTAAATATTACATTGGTATAATTAGAAAGCCAACCTTTAGAAATACGTTTTTGTATGTTGTAAAAACTCTCTTCTTCGTTTTCTGCCTGTTCCATAAACCTTTCTTCATGCTCTGAAAAATAGCTATAAGAGTCATCACCAAAAGTAAATTGCACTATATTGTTGTTCCACTTTATAGAAGTATCATGTTCTAAAATACTACTTAAATTCCCTGTTTTTTCAATCTTATTTAGCATAGAAGAATCTAATAGTTGCTCAAAAGAGTTCCTATCCTTAAGTTCAACTATAAAGTTATGGTACGAAATGCTATCTGTGGGTTGGTAAAAGTAAAAAGCTTTCGATTCCAAATTAAAGCCAAAATCAGCTAAGCTGTTAAAATCAGTGTTTTTTCTGCTTATCTCTTTGATAATTTCTTTACCTAAAGAATTATTATTAAAATCGGTTAAAGATATTAATTCGAGTAAATTTTCGCCGTTAATAGAAATTACGGCTTGTGCATTGGCCGGAATTTTACTTTCTAAACGTTGTGCAAAACCAAAAGTGATTGCAAATAAGGCTAAGGTTAGGATTATCTTTTTCATATTATTAATTGTGTAATTTGATTTGATTTTTGATTGATTTTTTTTGATTTATAATATCTTGAGCGGACACTTTTAACATGATTGCCTTTTTACTTTTTGAAATATTGGCCGCTTCATTTTTTGAAGATGCTATTGATTTTGGAAATCGATAAATTGTGGTAATAGAAGCCGTTTTAAAAACTTCCCTGTCCTCCATTTTTGTTTTCTTGATTTCCTTAGCTAAATCGTAATGATAGCTTCTGGTAAATAACTGATTATTGGCATCGAAACTAAAATGCTTATGGTTTTTTATTCTTTTAGCTTCTTCTTTAGAACTAAAATTCGAAACGACCGTGTTTAATGCTTCAACATTGTTAAAATCGCAAGAAAGTGTAAAAATAAAATCGTCCATATCAATGGTATTGCTAACATTGCTAATACCATCGGTATTTTTTACCGTTTTTACCATTTCAGCAAAATGTTGTCGAATTTCTTTCTCAGATGGCACTTTATAGTTATTGACACTGTCTAATAACATCATTGAATTAATTTTTGTCTTGCTTCTGCTTAAATTTAAAGTTAGTGTCACTTTACCCGACCCGTCTTCATTTAAACTAACTTCTTCTATAATCTCGAAACAGCTAGTACAAATTAATAGCAAGGCAATAACAAAAACGTAATTTATCTTTTTTATCATAATATTTATTACGCACTTATAACGCACTTTTTTAGTTTGAATTACCTAATTCTATTAATAATTCAGTTTTTTTATTATCAATCACATCTTCATAAACCATACCCAAATTGTTCTTTTCTTTTTTTATTGACGTAATACTTACAGTTCCGCCCTTTTTTCTGTCCATCATTATATCAATATTTGGGTCGCCAACTCCCGCTGTATGATGGAATTTTAAGATGCTTTCTTGCGAAATTTCATTTTCTCTCAACCATTGTTTAAACCAATTTACCCGCATCTGCTTTACATCAGCATCATATAGCGTTGAAGAAGACCAGATTTGAGGTGCCATAGGCATTTCCTTCAAATGTTTTTCTTCTCCATCCCAAACAAATTCTAACAATTTCAAACCATCCCAATAATTATCTGGATTCCAATCAACAATTACCAAGGTAAATTGTTCAACCCCATCTAAATCAACTACATTTAATCCTTTACGAATATCATCTGCTTTTAGGAGTTCTTTTACTATTAAACCCCTGCTTTTTTTATAATTTGCTAAAGAGGTGTGATATACGTAACCACCATTCAACAAGCAAATAAGCCGCTTCTTTGAACTTGTACCTATCCATGACCCACCTGCTTTTCCATCCTTTGGATACCAAAGTTTCACACCATCTTCAACATATTCCTTTGGATGTAAAGCCTTTTTTCGAGAAAACGGAATATCCCTACTTGAGGTCAGGATAAAATCCGTTTTATTTAAAGGGAGAAAGGAAACGGTACACATTTTTTTTTAGTTATGAGTTTAGAGTTTAGAGTTTAGAACTCTTTAATAATGATTAATCTGTTTGTTCTTTTCTGTTTAACTTTGTTAGTACAAAAGTGGGGGTAATTTGTGAATTGAAATACACGCATAACCGTAAAAATTATACCCCTGAAAATGGGGTTTTGGAACAATTGATTAACGAACAACGATTAACGAGTTTCGACCTGCACGCCGGCAGGCGGGTTTTTGAACTAGTAAATTCTGAAATCGTTAACCCGTCTGCCGGCGTGCAGGTCAGCATTCGTTGATGTTAATCACTTCTTATGGTATGCATGTGTACTTCCGAATTCAAGCTTTTTTTGTTTTAATTCTTAATACTTTGTACTTAATACTATTTTACAATTCGTAACTTTGCGGCAAAATTAGTCGAATAATCTAAAAACACATAACAAATGGCAAGTGGATTTTATAATGTACCCAAAGCAGTAAACGAACCGGTAAAAACTTACGCTCCTAACAGCCCTGAAAAAAAGAGCTTATTGGACACTTATAAAAAAATGTACAATGAGAAAGTGGATATTCCATTTTATATTGGCGGTAAAGAAATTAGAACAGGTAATACGGTTTCGATTAATCCTCCTCATGATCATAAGCATAGCGTTGGCAGTTTTCACGTTGCTGAAAAAGAACATATTGAAGATGCAGTTTCCAATGTATTGGAAGCTAGAAAAAAATGGGCCGTTACCCCTTGGCAAGATAGAGCCGCTATCTTTTTAAAAGCTGCAGAATTATTAGCTGGTCCGTACAGAGACAGAATGAACGCTGCTACAATGATTGGCCAATCTAAAAATGTAATGCAAGCAGAAATTGATGCGGCCTGCGAAATGATAGATTTCTTTAGGTTCAATGTTGAATTTATGACAGAAATTTACGCCAATCAGCCTATTTCCAGTCCTGGTATTTGGAACAGAATGCAATACAGACCTTTAGAAGGTTTTATTTATGCCATTACGCCTTTTAATTTCACGGCAATTGCGGGTAATTTAACAGCTGCACCCGTAATGATGGGCAACGTTTGTATCTGGAAACCCGCACAAACTCAAATATATTCTGCCCAAGTAATTATGGACTTATTTAAAGAGGCAGGATTGCCAGATGGCGTAATTAACATGGTTACGGGCGATCCAAAAATGATAACCGATGTTTTAATCAACCACAAGCATTTTGCAGGGATTCATTTTACAGGCTCTACTGGTGTGTTTAATAGCTTTTGGGAGCAAATTGGCAAAAACATTAATCAAAGTAAATATGTTTCTTATCCAAGAATTGTTGGTGAAACCGGTGGTAAAGATTTTGTTTGGATGCACCCTTCGGCCGATGCAAAACAAGTTGCCACTGCTTTGTCTAGAGGTGCTTTTGAATATCAAGGACAAAAATGTTCAGCGGCTTCGCGTGCTTACATTCCAAAAAGCAAATGGAACGATGTCCAGAAATTGTTAAAAGCAGATATAGAGTCCATGAAAATTGGCAGTCCTGAAGACACTTCCAATTTTATCAACGCCGTAATTGATAAAAAATCTTTTGATAAATTGTCTAAATATATAGATGGCGTAAAAGACGATAATGATGCTGAAATTATTGCCGGTGGAAAATATGATGGTTCTAAAGGTTATTTTATTGAGCCTACCGTTATTTTAACCACAAACCCGAAATATAAAACCATGTGTACCGAACTTTTTGGCCCTGTATTGACCATCTATGTTTATGAAGATGCCGATTGGGAAAAATCTTTAGAGTTGGTTGACCAAACCTCGGAATATGCTTTGACCGGTGCTATTTTTAGTGCAGACCGTTATGTTATAGATATTGCCACTAATGCGTTAGAAAATGCCGCGGGTAATTTTTATATCAATGATAAACCTACAGGTGCAGTAGTAGGTCAACAACCTTTTGGAGGAGCAAGAGCCTCAGGTACAAATGACAAAGCGGGTTCAGTTTGGAACTTGTTGCGTTGGGTAAACAACCGAACTATTAAAGAAACTTTTGTAACACCAACGGATTACAGATATCCATTTTTAGGTGAATAGATAATTCCAACTTTTGATTTATAAACCACGGCTAAAGCCGTGGTTTTTTAGTAATTAAGAATAAGAATCAGTAAAATTTTTCTTAGTACTTTTACCCCAACAAAACTAAACTCCAATGAAAAAACTAGTCAATTACTTTTTACAAGGTTTATTATATATTGCTCCTTTGGGCATTACAGCCTATATTATTTATGCCGTTTTTACTTTTTTAGACGGTTTATTACAAGATTTATTGCTTAAATTTTTTGACACCAAAATTCCAGGATTAGGTGTTTTAACACTCATTTTGTTTTTAATTTTTGTAGGCTTTTTAGGGCGGACTATTATTGCAGATCCTTTAAGTAAAGTGTTTAAAAATTTGTTAGCACGTATACCGCTTTTAAATTTTATCTATTCCGCTTTTAACGATCTTTTTTCGGCTTTTGTGGGTAAGGAGAAAAAATTTAGCCAACCTGTTTTGGTAAAAGTGAATCTGAATTCCGATTTAGAAAAATTGGGCTTTATTACCGAAGAAAATTTGGAACTATTGCACTTAAAAGATAAAGTTGCTGTCTATTTTCCACATTCGTATAACTTTTCTGGGGAATTATTTATTGTACCTAAAGCCAACATTACACCTGTTGATATTAACTCTAGTGATGTGATGAAGTTTGTGGTTTCCGCTGGGCTGACAGGTTGGGAGAAGGATGACATAGTTAAAGATGAGTAATTGCCAAAATTATAATTCTTGATTTTACTTTTCCAATAAAAAACACGACCTTCGTTTAACATAAATTAAAAAATAGTAAAACGATTTTTTACTAAGGCGTTGTGCAGCATTAAAAAGAACTGAATGCAAAAAATAGATTATGGAGATATAAACAAGTTTCTTGTCTCAATTGGACTAATTCTGATTGGCCTTGCTGTGTTAGTTCCATATCTCTATTTAAAAGAGGACTTAGGTTTGTATTTGGAACGGTCTCAGATAGACAAACTTCAAGAACCAATAAAAGAACTAATTACCTCCAAGCAGAATCAGGTTATAAAAATTCAAAAATTTATCCCTTGGATTTCCCTGAGTTTCCTTCTCCTTGGTTTGACATCTTCAATAATTGGATTAGTAAGATGGTTTAAACGGCAGTCAAAGCTTGATGAAAAATTTGACAAAGAAATTCAAAAATTAGATTTGGAGATTGATTCATTAACGCCTGAAGAGAAGCGGCAAAAAGCGATAAAAGAGGTAAATGAAATAGAGAAAGAAGAGCAATTAGAGCCTGAAATACCAACTACAACCGACTCTAGAAATCAGGTCTATCTCAATTATATGAACGTTGAGAATAACATTATTAAAGTCTTCGAGCAATACATCAGTCCAAATTTTGACATTCTATCACAACAACGTCTTGGCAACAGATTTGAAATAGACATCTTACTAAAAGCTAAGACCAAAAAGCTCTCAGATAGAATTGTTGAAATCAAATATTTCCGTAAGCAATTACCTTTCTCAATAGTTGAAAAGTCTCTACAACAGTTGAATACATATATTTCCTATTACAAGCAAGCAGCCAACAAACAAGTTGTTCCTGTTCTTTTACTCGTTTACAAAAAAGAGGCTGTTTCATCGGAAAGAATAGTACAATACCAAAGTCGAATTATAGACTACTCCCAAAAAATTCCGAATTTAAACCGACTAAAAGTGGAGTTTATTGAAGAGAGCCAAATAGAGAAATTTAATGTTCAACGAATTCTAAAAAAATAACACGGCACAATATCGGCTATAGAAAATTCGGGCTGACTGTCTAAAAATGAATATATTAAAAATAAATTTACGGCAGGCGGACAAGAAAGCGGTTTCAAAATTCCACACTTGCCATAGCTAAAGCCGTTATACGAACAAATTCTCCCTACGGCCTATACTTCAACGGCAAATGCACCACTTTTTTAGTTTCAAAAAAATCTTCGGTAAAAAAATCGGACAAATTATAAATTGTAGTTTTCGGGAAGTTTCGCAACTCCACAATTAAATCACCACCTTTTAAGTAGAGAATTCCGTTTTTAAGTTCGTGATTCTGTTTTTTAGCTACTTTTTTTCGCGTCAATTTTACAAAATCATCCATATTAGTAACTGCACGGCTTACGATAAAATCAAATTCACCATTTACTTCCTCTGCTCTAGTGTGTTGGGCTTTTACGTTTTTTAATCCCAAAGCATTGGCAACTTCTTGTACTACTTTTATTTTTTTACCAATAGAATCTACCAGTAAAAAATTTGTTTCAGGGAATAAAATAGCCAATGGAATTCCGGGAAATCCACCGCCTGTACCCACATCCAACACTTTAGATTTTGGTTTAAATGCTTGGACTTTGGCAATTCCTAAGGAATGTAACACATGCCTTTCATACAAAGTGTCAATATCCTTTCTTGAAATCACGTTGATTTGAGCATTCCATTCTCTGTACAATTGTTCTAATTGCTCAAATTGACTGATTTGCTCGTCAGATAAACCCTTAAAATATTTAGAAATTATATCCATAATATTGGGTTACAAAGCTAGCATTTATTGTTAAAGTTTATACAAATTAAACCTGAAAACCGTTAGAAACATAAAAATCGTTAAATTTGCATAACATTAATACCTACTATACATGTCTAATACAGCTATAAAATATTCTAGAGTAGATTCTGCGAAATTTTTCAGAACGCTTAATAAGCGAATCAACACTTATTTTAAAGAACATAAAATCAAAAAAACGGGCAACTGGAAGTTATACCTTAAAGCGGTAGTTATGTTTGCTTTATTGATAGTTCCGGTGGTTTTGGTTCTTACGTTGACTTTACCTTGGTGGGCGGAAGTTTTATGTATGATAACGGTTGGTTTTGGTATGGCCGGTGTAGGAATGAACGTAATGCACGATGCTAACCACGAATCTTTTTCCAGTAAAAAGTGGGTAAATAAATTAATGGGCAGTAGTATTTACATCCTTGCAGGAAATGATTATAATTGGAAAGTACAACATAATGTATTGCACCATACGTATACCAATATTCAAGGACATGATGAGGATATTGATGCTGGAAGAATTATAAGGTTCTCAAAACATGCTCCATGGTATAAGATCCATAAATATCAAAAATATTACGCCTTTTTCCTTTATGGATTGTTAACCGTAAATTGGGCAATAACTACCGATTTTAAACAAACCTATCAATATTTAAAACGCAAATTATCTTATGGTAAAATGCCACATCCAGCAACACAATGGACTAAATTAATTATAGGTAAGATAATTTATTATGCTATTTGGGTAGCTTTACCGTTAGTTGTTGGAATAGTTTGGTGGAAGGTCCTTATCGGATTTTTTATAATGCACTATACCGCTGGTATCCTTTTAAGTGTAATTTTTCAATTGGCCCATGTTATGCCAAATACGGAAATGCCTTTACCCGATGAGGTTGGTAACATGAAAAACACTTGGGCAATCCATCAATTGCACACTACTTCAAACTTTGCACCAAAAAACTGGTTGGTAAGGTTTTTTACTGGTGGTTTAAATTACCAAGTGGAACATCATTTATTCTCTAACATCAGTCATATCCATTATAAAAAATTGGCTGAAATAGTTAAAAACACCGCTAAAGAATTTAGTTTACCTTATAATGAGTACAGGACTTTTAGAAAAGCGGTAATTGAGCATTATAGACAGTTAGACGTGTTGGGCAGAAAACCTGCAATGGCATAGTTTGACGTTAGACAAAAATATTCTTTAGTACTATCACAGTAGCACATATTTTTTCACTTTTTTTATCAATTAGTTTAAAATCTAACTTTTAACTAATAAATGACCATTTACTACGGTTTCTATTTTTTAATTTTTAATTTTGTTGCCTAATTTATTTAGTAAATAATTATGCAGCAACTATCCAATAGAATTAACAATCTACCTGTTTCCGAAACTTTAGCTATGGCGGCAAAAGCCCGTGAATTAAAAGCTGAAGGTAAAGATATTATAAGTTTAAGTTTGGGCGAGCCAGATTTTAACACGCCCGATTTTATTAAAGAGGCCGCCAAACAAGCAATTGATGATAACTACAACTCGTACTCACCGGTTGATGGTTATTTAGAACTACGCGAAGCCATTTGTAGAAAATTTAAACGTGATAACAATCTAACGTATAGTCCAAACCAAATTGTGGTTTCTACGGGTGCCAAACAATCCATTGCCAATGCTGCTTTGGTATTATTAAATCCTGGTGATGAAGTATTATTGCCTTCTCCCTATTGGGTTAGTTATTCAGCCATTGCTACTTTGGCAGAGGCTACTTATAAAGAGATTCCTTCAGGAATTGAAACCGATTTTAAAATTACGCCTGAGCAGTTGGAAGCGGCAATCACACCTAAAACCAAATTGATTTTCTTTAACTCTCCCAATAATCCGAGTGGTACAGTTTATACCGAAAGTGAATATAGAGCCTTCGCTAAAATATTAGAAAAGCATCCAAATATCTATATCTTATCGGATGAAATTTATGAACATATCAACTATGGCGAACCTAATTTCAGTTTTGCAAGCATAGAAAGTATGTACGATAGAACCATTACCGTAAACGGTGTTGCCAAAGCTTTTGCCATGACTGGATGGAGAATCGGTTATATGGGTGCTCCTAATTGGATAGCCAAAGCCTGTACCAAAATGCAAGGTCAAGTTACCTCTGGTGCCAATTGCATAGCACAACGAGCAACGATTACTGCTTTGGATGCCCCAGTATCTAAAATCCAGTTTATGGTTGATGAGTTTCATAAAAGACGTGATTTAGTGTTAGACCTTCTTTCGGAAATTAAAGGAATTAAAACCAACACCCCAAAAGGTGCATTTTACGTTTTTCCTGATGTATCTTCCTATTTCGGAAAAACGATTGGTGGTTACACCATCAATAACGCTGGAGATTTCTCCATGTTTTTATTGGAAAAAGCAAACGTTGCCACCGTTACAGGAGGTGCTTTTGGAGCTCCAAACTGTATAAGACTTTCTTATGCAGCATCTACAGATGAGCTAAAAGAAGCTTTTAAACGAATTAAAAATGTTTTAAATTAAATGACTTTTAAATGCACTTTTAAAACCCGTTGGTCAGATTTTGACCCTAACCGACATTTACGTCATACCGCGTATAACGATTATGCAGCAGAAAGTAGAGTCCGTTATTTAAACGAACATGGCTTTACCATGAAACGATTTGCAAAAGAAAATATCGGTCCTATTTTATTTAAGGAAGAAACTACATTTTACAAAGAAGTAAAAATGGGAGAAGACATTTCAATAGAAATTTTTCTAGAAGGCCTATCTGAAAACGGCGAACGTTTTAAATTTTTACATAAGATATTTAAAGAAGATGGAGTGTTGGCGGCTGAAATCATGGTGCTGGGTGCTTGGCTAGATTTGCGTATAAGAAAATTGACACCGCCTCCTGCTGATATGGTTAAAACTTTTAAAGAGTTAACAAAATCTGAAAATTTTGAGGAGATTCCCTTAAAAAGCAAATCATAAGTTTGAAAAGAAAAGCCATAGTTTATCCCATTATCATTCTTTTATTGAGTTTGGTTATTTATCTTTTTTACCCTGAAAATGCTGAAAAAGATATTAAGGAAAATAGTATTGGTAGCTCAGATTTTAATTATTTACCAACTTCTACTACCAATGCCGTTGTCTCCCATAATTATTATACCCTATCTTATAATGAAAAGCACGAGCAAGCGGAATGGGTGGCTTATGAATTAAAAAATGAACACCTTTCAAATACAAACCGTAAACGCCCTTATTTTATTCAAGATAAAAAAGTAAAAACACAATCGGCGGATTATAGAAATTACAAAAACTCGGGTTACACCAAAGGTCATTTATGCCCAGCCGGAGACAGAAAATTTTCTAAAGCTGCTTATGACGAAACTTTTTTAACATCAAATATTTCTCCTCAAAAAGGTGATTTTAATGGTGGTATTTGGAACAGATTAGAACAAAAAACCCGTTATTGGGCCGGTAAGGACAAACAATTATTTGTAGTTACAGGAGGTGTTCTAGAAGATAATTTACCCCATATAGGTCAAGAAAAAGTTACTGTCCCCAAAAAATTTTACAAGATATTATTAGATTATTCCGAGCCTAAAATTAAAGCAATTGCTTTTTTGGTACCGCATACCGAATCTAAAGCACCACTCTATTCTTTCGTGGTATCCATTGACAGTATTGAAAAATTGACCAACATTGATTTTTTCCCTGCTTTGCCGAATGATTTAGAAACTAAACTAGAGGCAAATTCTAGCTATAAAGATTGGAGTTTTTAGCATAAACTCCTAAAGATTAACGCTTTAATTATTTTTTTATATCTTAGATTTATACTAACCCACTAAATCTAACGTATTATGTTTTCAAAATCTAATTTATTATCGACACTTGTAACCGCAATTTGGGCATTTGCCGGTGGTTATCTTCTTTGGGGTATATTAGGCGAACCGCTCTTAGCGGATCATTTATACCATTTCTGATTTAAAAATACTCAAAAAATGTTTTAGTGTATAATTGATAACTGGTGATAGATTTTATAAGTTCAGGAGTTAGTTGGTTTACCATCTCAGTAATTTTATCTTGTAGC
>NZ_JAXKVV010000036.1:0-21485 GCF_034296135.1 Aureibaculum koreense | reverse complement strand
TTGTTTTGAGGATTTGTGCCGTTATTAAAAGACAAAAACCTTATCGAAAAATTGTTGCTTAATTTTATTGATTTCTTGTTTAAAATTTTTTTCATTTTTTACTTGGTTTTATCATGGAAATCTTTTTCGTCCGCCTCTGGCGGACCAAAATTTTCCAAACAAACCGATTATCATCGGTTGCCTATGTTACATTTCTATGGAAATGGTCATCGAGGAAAGTCAAACCTGCCCGCCGTGGCGGGTCAATAAAATGATGACCATTAAAATATATGATATTTTAACCTTGTAAAGGTATGGAATTTATGGGTTTGGGCATAAAAAAAAGCCCTCATAATAAAAGGGCTTGTTTGGTTTAATTTGATGTTCAAATATTGAAAACATACTTATAATTGTATAGATTTCGTATCGCTTCTTCTTCCAAGAGGGTTTTATAATTTATATAATGTTCCCTGGCATAGTTCTTAAGTTGTTCCCCAAATCTGTTTTCCACTTCCTTTTTGGACATAGAAAGTAAACGTTGTTGGGTTTCATCATCGAGATTGTTATAGTTCAAATAGACCATAATTATATGCTTTTAGGTTATAGCAATCCGTTGTCCATAAAACTGTAATAGCCACCGTCAGGGGCAATAATCAAATGGTCTAGAACCGTAATATCAAAAAGACGTGCGGCTTTTTTGATTTTTCGAGTCAGCTTTTTATCCGCCTCGCTCGGTAACAGTTTCCCCGAGGGGTGGTTATGCGTTAGTATAATGCCCATGGATAGGGTTTTAAGTACAATGGCAAAAAGGATTCGCAAATCGACCATAGTACCGGTAATACCTCCTAATGATAATGGGTAAACTCCTTTAACTTTATTGGAATTGTTCAACAACAGGATTTTAAAGGTTTCCTGTAGTCCAATGGTGTCCTTATCCCAATTCTTATAGAGCAACCTCGCCACATCTTGCGAGTTGTTCATCGCCATCGACTTTAAAGTGCTGATTTTATCTCGATAGCTTATTTGTATTTCGTTAACTTTGTCTTTACTCATTGTTGAATATTTATTTTGGAATTCGTGAATCTTCGATTTCATTGTTATTTTCTTTAAAGATTAATGATGAAAAGAGGGTGCTACTTTCCAAGGGAACACCCTCTTTATTTTTGCTTACTTGTTGCCCATCAAAAGGATTTCATCGGCTACCACCTCGGTAACAGAGCGTTTGTTGTTTTCGTCCGTGGTATAGGTTCGGGTTTTTAGTTTTCCGACCACACCGATTTCCTTGCCCTTTTCGGCATACTTTTCGATGATTTCGGCAGTCTTTCCCCAAGCGACAACGGTATGCCAATTGGTGTCCGTTTGCTTTTCGCCCTTGCCGTTTTTGTAGTATTCATTGGTTGCTAATGATAAACGGGCTACTTTCTTACCGCTTTCAAGGTTCGTAATGGTTGGTTCTTGTCCAACATTTCCGATTAACTGTACGTGATTTTTAATGGTACTCATAATAAATTGTTTTAAAAGCCTTTTTTGCAGGCTTGATTAATATTTCCCCTTTCAATTCAATTCAGATTAAATTTTAAGGGGTGTTTGTTTGATTTCTTTCGTGCATAGCACAATGGATGAAGTGGGTTTTGTCAAGACTTTTAGGGAATAAATCAGGAGTGTCTGCGACGCAGTAAAACCTGCCTGCCGGCAGGCAGGTCTTTTGGTTTTCAAGGAAGTAGAAACCTTATTTTTCACTAAAACTTGTACAGTCTTGACAAGTTCTATAATGGCATTAGCAATTCTTATAAAGTCATTTGTGGCGAGAGCGTACCGTCAGTTAAGCGAACAGAGCAGATGGGTTTATGTTGCCTTTCGGCAGACAGGTTCTAGAATTGGTTATGCCATGCCTGTTTTTCGCTGTCCCGAAAAACAACAAAGGCTTCATCCATTATAAACCCCTTAAAATTTGCAAGGTAAAGGTTCGATTTTAGGAATTATCGAGCAAAGACCAAAGTAGGCTTTGCCGCTAATTCTGTTAAGAAAATCGAGGCTTTGACTTTCCGATTACTGGCGGACTTAATTCACGGTTTTGGCTTGGGAATGTAGCCCTTTGGCTTCGCTCAGGACAAGCTAACCTTTCCAGTCCCGAAGTTTCGGAACGGAGAGCCAAAACCGAGGATGATGTCCAAGAACTTTTTAAGAGAAGCTCTTTGCCCTAAATTCAGAGCAACGGAATGAAGCGGCAAAGTGCTGAACGGAATGGTTAGCAGAAACTAAATTTAGAACTCCAGTTTAAAAGGTACTGGAGTAACCTTTTTTATGGTAGTTTAAACCAAATCATATATTTCATCGAACAGTTTACTGTCCAACTTTTCCTGTTGCGAAAAGCTTTTTTTCAAGGTATTGTGAAGCATCCAATTAAAGGCATTGTAGCCTACCCATAGATTCGGTTTTGAATACGTTGGAAACGATTCATCGTTGATAAGCTCGATTACCTCACGGGATTTTTTCGATGGGTCATCATTCTTATCGCTACATTCATATCGGAACAACTTGGTGCGTTCCAAAATTTCCTTGACAAAAGCCTTGGTGTCGAGGATTTCTATGGCTTCCATTTCCCTGAATTTTCGAGTAATGCCATAATACTCATTGTCAAAAAACCTATCGAACAACCGGTTCAAATTCGGCATTATTAAATCCGTGCTGTTTTTGGTATGCCTAATGGAAAAGGCAATCTCGGATTGTGATACGTGCAACCCATTGGAACATAACTGTCTGTAAAAACCAAAATGACCAGAAGTCTTTTCGCTACCGTCATAAGAGTTCTTAAAGCGGAGCATCGGCAAAATCCGGTCCTGTTTGTTTTTCAACTCAAATTGGTTTTTATCCTCGATGATAAAATCGATAACGAAAGACCTGTCGTTACGGTTAATAGTGCGTTTGTGGTAACTTAGCTTGGCATCGACCAAGAGCTGTTCCGCTTTCTTAAAGAACAGTTCATTGGAAATATGGCCATAGCTGTTCGATACCACATTGACCACTTTACCGTTCGATATAATAACATTTTCAAGTCCCCTACGGGATTGGATTCCGGTAATACTTTGCAATGATTTCATTTCCGATGGAATGAAAATCTCGTCCTGTTGTAAATTGTTTAAATACATAACTGAAAATTTTAAGATGAATAAAAAAAGAAAACCTACTCTTATTGAGCAGGCTTTCACATTTAAGAAGATTGACATTAAAGCTCGAACTGAACAATCTGTTCTTCAATCTCTGCTTTACGTTGTTCCAATGTGGACTGTAAATGTGATGTTACCAACTTGATTAGATTTGTGTTGGTTGTCTTAAATTCTAGATTGCGTGAATCCCGAAGATAGAAGCTACTCGAATCGTCTTGATTGTAGTTGAACTTGGTCAGCTCGTTCAGGGTCTGAGTCAATCGTTCTCGTTGCGTGGCCAGACCTCTCAATTTTTCAAACTTTTGGATGCGATCGTCCAAGTTAACGCTAGGTTTCTCAACCGTTGCTTTCTTTTCTGTAACAACAGTTTTCCCAATAGCCTCATTGGTCAATTTCTTTTGTACTTCCTTTTTAACGGTTGCATTTACTTTTTTTGCTGTTCCGTTCGACTTTGTTTTTGTTTCCATAATAATGAAATTTTAAGATTAAACAATATTTGAGCATCGACCAAACGGAAGACAAAATTTTGGAGCGGAAAGGAAACGGAATAAATAGTGAGGTACGAACTGCTTTATGCCGTCCCTTTTCCGAGAAACATTTTGCGACGTTTATTTTTCGGAAATATTGTATGAATAATAGATATTTTTTCTTGAAAAAAAGTTGTTGAAAAAATTCAATTTAATTTGCTTCTATATATTGTTATTTGTTTTCATTTTATTAGATTTGCCACTTAGAAAGCTTAAAACGCTCACGTTGATGTCTTAATTGATGTCCTCTTTTGGAAATTAACAAATAAAACACTGGAATACAAGGGGTTATATTAGGGTTTCGAATCCTGCCACCCCGACGAACCTAGTAATAGGTCTAACTAAAACACTGTTAATTGTATGATTTTCAGTGTTTTTTGTTTTTTATGATATCAAATGAAATCATTAAATACAGTATAAAAGGTGTGCAATTAGGTGTACACTTTCTTCGCAGAATTGTTGTAATTTTAAGGAGCTTTTAAGAGCAATTTGACTTTCGTCTTTACAAAATATTTGTTTAACTAAAGACGCGTAAAATGCAGACAAACAACACCTTTTCAATCATTTTCTTTACTAGAAAATCACGCAATGCCAAGAATCAAGTATCTATCTATGTTCGTATAACTGTTAATAGACAGCGTTCAGAGATTAGCCTTAAACGAAATGTACTATTCAAAGAATGGGATAATACTAAAAATCGTGGGCGAGGAACTTCCACTAAAATTAGAATTCTAAACAACTATCTTGATTATGTCTATAACAAACTACTAGATTGCCATAAACAGTTATTAGAGGAAGATAAAATCATTTCAGCCAATGTGATTAAAGCTCGTTACCTTGGTAAGGACGATACTCATAAAACATTAAAGGAACTTATTGAATATCACAACACAAATATGATTACTGTATTGAAGTTTGGAACAATGAAGAATTATTATACTACAGAAAAGTATTTAAACAACTATTTAAATCGAAAATTAAAAGTAAAGGATATTTACTTAAAGCAATTGAATTATAGATTCATTATTGATTTTGAACAGTATTTAAGAAACTATAGAAATTCAAGGAAACAATTTGTATTGGCAAATAACGGTGTAATGAAACATTTAGAACGTTTTAAAAAGATGATAAATTTAGCTATTAAATTAGAATGGATAGCAAAAAATCCTTTTAGCAAGTTTCAACTAAAGTTTGATAAATATGATAGACAATATCTGTCAGAGCGTGAATTAGAACTTATTGAAAGCACCCAGTACAATAATGAACGATTGGAAAAAGTAAAAGATTGTTTTATTTTTTCCTGCTATACTGGTTTGTCTTATATAGATGTTAAGGAACTTACCTTAAATCAAATCACTAGAGGCATAGACGGTAATTACTGGATATTTACCAAACGAGAAAAAACAAATGAAACCGTAAAAGTTCCGCTTTTACCAAAAGCGTTAGACATTATTGATAAGTATAGAGATATTTCAAAAAACACGAACTCAAAAACTTTGCTTCCACTCTGCTCCAATCAGAAAACAAATTCTTATTTAAAAGAAATAGCAAAAGATTGTGGTATTTATAAAAATATCACTTTTCATGTTGCTAGACATACTTTTGCAACCACAGTTATGTTATCAAATGGAGTTCCTATAGAAACTGTATCTAAACTTTTAGGGCATACAAAATTATCAACTACTCAAATTTATGCCAGAGTGATTGAATCTAAAATTAGTGAGGATATTCAAAACTTACTCAAACGTTTTGAAATAAAAAAACAGAAACAATTATTAGTAGTTAAATAATCTAAATTTTCACCATAAAGAGAATCCGTTTTTAAAGTGATGGATTTAGAGGTTGGGTATCATCGATACCTTTTGTATAAATTCCATATTTAGCTAGGAGAATCCATCACTTTAAAAATGAAACAAGCGAGCCATAAGCGAGTGCGTTAGTTATTCATTATGATGATTAAACAAAACCAATTAGAGAAAATTTGATTTTAGCTTTTCAATTTTTTCTTTAGACATATCTAGTTTATAATAACTTTTACCAAATGTATTTTTAATATAAGACAGCTCGTTTAAGAGATAGCTAAATTCATTTTTCACTTCATATAACTCATTTCTATTTTTATCTAATTCTTTAGCATATGAATCCAACAATTTTTCGGTTTCTGTTTTAGAAGCTTCAATTTCCTCTTGAGTTCTTTCAATATAAACAGGTTCTTCTTTTTCTACTTCTTCAAATAACGACTCTAACATTTCACGAGTAGGTATCAATTGCGTTTTCTCAATATTTCTTAAAATATCTGTTACAGCTTTTGTTCTTTTACTTAAAGCTCTAGTATATGATAAAATAGGATTGTGCATTGTATCATAAGGAGAGAGGCCTGTATCTTCAAAAAAGGCAATCATATAATCTAGTGTTTCAGAATAACTTGGACTTGTTTTTTTAGAATATTCTTTGAACTTTTCAATGACCTTTTTCTTTAACCGAATCGTATTAAAATTATCCATATTTTATTGAATTGTTACAATGAATCCTTGATTTTACTAAGCTCATTTTTATTTTTGCACCAAATTACAAAAAAATAAAATACTGAAAACAAGTGTATTTAATTGAAAATCAATTAAATATGAAAATAGTAACACCGCTCTGCGTGTTACCCTCTTGCTTTACAATCCTTCGTCATGTAAACACTTCTAATTTATCTAATTCTACAAAAGGAATAATTGTAGAGAATGGCTTATTTACAGATTAAAATAAGCCATTCACAGATTAAAGTTTTAGATAAGAAATAAGAAGTGGATGTTATGAAACATAAACTCATAAAATGGATAGACTTTTTCTTTTTAGTATTTTTTTTATTGTTCTCTTTTTTTCTTTTTCTCAAACTTACAAAGGTGTAGTAAAGCATACTGCCAGTCAAGAAAGCATTCCATTTGCAACCGTTGCGGTGTATAAGAATATAAATTTAGTGGATGGTGTTTCTACTAATGATAATGGCGAATTTGAATTAAAAACACAAAAAAACGTTTAGAATTACTATATCCTAAGAAACACAACTTAGTCATTGTTAAGGAAAATGATGTATTTAAAATAAATTTGACTATTAAGCTATGATACAATGTCTAATTTTAGAAGATGAAAACGCTGCTCAAGAAATTGTGCAAAGCTATATTGATAAAACCCCATTTTTATCAAGCTTAGGGGTATATGAAAGTGGTTTAGACATTCCCTTAGATATATTAGAACATGCAGATGTTCTATTTTTAGATATTCAGTTACCAGAAATTAACGGATTATCTTTTCTGAAAACAATTAAAAATCCGCCTAAAGTTATTGTAACCACGGCCTATTCTAATAACGCCATTGAAGCTTTTGAAGAAGCCGTAATTGATTATTTAGTAAAACCATTTTCTTACAGTCGCTTTTTCAAAGCAGTCTCAAGAGTTAGGGATTTGCATATTGAAAAACAAAATAGCGAGCAACTATTTTTGTATGCAGATAAAACAATCTATAAAACACTACAGATGACATACTGTTTCTAAAAGCTGAAGTAGATTATGTTAAGGTTGTTATGAAAAATAAGGATATTATAATTTTAGACAGTCTGCGCAATTGGGAAGAAAAATTAAAAAAATACAACTTTATAAGAACACATCGTTCCTTTATTGTGAATTTAGATAAAGCTGAAAAAGTTACAGACAATCAAATACATATTAGCAATCAAATAATTCCTATTGGTGTAACTTATAAGTCCAAGTTTTTTGAGACAATGAGATAAAAGAACTGTCCTTTATCAACTACACTAATTTCGTATATTTCTATTCAACTTACACAAAAAAACTATTACTATATAGCTGTACTTAAGGTGCAAATACTGTAGTTGAACTTTCAGTAAATCTTCCATTCAGTAGTATAACGGTTAATGAACTTCCATTAACAAATTTATAAGATGCTTTCAGGTATGTATTGAATACTATTGCTTCAAAATTTAAACATTATGAAGGCTACTATTCAAAACATTTTTTTCGCAATCATCTTATGTTGTTCCAATATGCACATAAGTAATGCTCAAAATTCTAATAATCTCACAACGACTATTACAGGTCAAATAATAGACAAAGTATTGAAAGAACCCATTAGTTATGCTACTGTTATTGTAAAAGATACAGTAGATGGCAAAGTTATAACGGGCAGTATATCAAATGATGATGGTCAATTTGAAATTGAAAATATTTCGTTTGGACCAGTACTTATAGAGGTTCAATTTATTGGATATAAAACTGTTACAAAAGAGATAAATATAAGTAGTGCAATAACCAATTTAGGTATCATAGCACTTGAAGAGAATACAGAAGAATTAGATAGCGTTGAAATTATTGCAGAACGTTCTACCATTGAACAGCGTATCGATAGAAAGGTAATAAACGTTGGTAAAGATTTAACAACGGCTGGTGCTTCTGCTGCAGATATTATGGGTAATATTCCTTCTGTAGATTTAGATCAAGACGGTAATTTATCGTTGCGTGGCAATACTAATGTTCGTGTACTTTTAGACGGGAAACCAACAAATATAAGTGCGAACCAACTGCTTCAACAAATCCCTTCAACATCGATAAAAAAAATTGAATTGATAACGAATCCTTCAGCAAAATACAACCCAGAGGGTATGAGTGGCATAATAAATATTGTGTTGCATAAAAACACAAACACAGGTTTTAATGGTTCTATAAACACAGGTGTTATTATTTGGGATAATGTGCAGTATAATGGTAGTACTACGCTAAATTACAGGGCTGAAAAATTTAATCTTTACGGTAGCTACGGGCTTAATCATAGAAAAAGAAGGGTAGTAGGAAGCATTTTTAGACAACAAGACAATTCTAATGAAAAATGGAATTCTGCAAGTGATAGTGATTCGCACTTATTCAAAATAGGCTTAGACTATTTTATAAACGATAAAAACACCATTTCTGTTTATACTAACCAGAATATTTTTGATAGTGATGTTTTAAGTAAAAACAGAGTTTTATTTAATAGTCAACCCCAGTTTATTAATCAAGGATATGATAGTGAAAGGGACAACACAAATGCGAGCTATAACTTTGATTATAAGCATTTCTTTAATGAGGACAATCATACTATAGAATTAGAACTTGATTACAACACCTATAATGGCGGTGAACTATCAGATTTTACCATTGAAAACGAAACGAATACCAATAACTATGTAGATGATATTAATAACTCAAGAAACAATACCATCATTAATCTAGATTATGTAAATCCATTATCTGAAACAGCAACTTTAGAAATGGGTGCCGAAGCTCGTCTGCAACAAATAGACAATACGTTTACTACATCAAATAATGATAGTTTTAATTCAAACTATAATTACAATAGGGACATTTTTTCATTATATACAAATTATAGTAAAAACATAGGGAAATGGGCATATCAAATTGGCGCACGCATCGAAAACTATGATGTTAAAGGTCTTTTTAAACAAGTTAATGCCAATGATGAATTATTTGAAGATAAAATTTTTAGTATTTATCCTTCGGCATTCTTAAAATATACACCAAATACCGAGACTCAAAATAATTCGTATCAATTAAGCTTTAGTAGAAGGGTGGATAGACCTGGTTTAGACCAAATTAATCCGATACGAGTTTGGTCTTCGGCTCGTGTAACAAATGTTGGTAATCCTAATTTAAAACCACAGTTTACAAATTCAATTGAAGCAAATTATACAAGAAAATTAAATAAAGGCAGTATTACAAGTGGATTTTTTTATAGAGCTATTTCTAATGAAATTACACGATTCGCATTTCAGGATCCACAGCTACCATCAAGAATATTGTTTTCTTATAATAACTACGAGGATAATACAGCCTATGGTTTTGAGTTATCCGGAAATTACAAACCGTTGGATTGGTGGAGCTTCAATGCCAGTTTTGACATCTATGCACAAACTCAAAAAGGTATAGCTGAAGACCAAGAAATTGAAGTTGATAATGTGTTATACAATATTAAGATGACTAATAATTTTAAAATTGACAATAACCTAACATTTCAATTATTTGGTTTGTATAGAGGCGCAAATAGAAATTTACAATTTGAAACCGAAGCATTCTACTTTGTAAATGCTGGTGCTCGTTATAGCTTTGCAAACCGAAAAGGGACGTTAAGTTTAAATATGAATGATATTTTTAAAACGCAACAATTTTCATTTAATGGTGATAGACCTTTAGTTCAAGCAGGTGAGTTTAGCTGGAATAGTAGAACTGTCTATTTTGGCTTATCTTATCGTTTTGGTGGAAAGGGTAATTCTGTAAAGCGAAAGAAGCGAGATACTAATGAGAAAAAAGGCAATGATTTTTTATAAAAATCGTTGCCCATAATTAAAAAAATACACAATAAATGAAAAAACTTTTTAAAATTTTAATATTTTTTACGCTATCAAATACAGCATTTGCACAGGAAATAATTCCATTTGAACTTAAAGATGACAATAGAATTTATATAAAGGCTTCAATAAACAAATCTGATACTTTGAGTATGGTTTTTGATTTAGGAGCTAATATTACAGTTCTTAATACAACGAGATTAAAGCACCATAATTTAGAAATTGCTTTCGATAGCATAGTTTCAAATCAAGGTACAAACGGAAAATCTAATGAAAAGTTGAGTTCAAACAATTCTATAAAGCTTGGAAATGGAACTTACAGAAATATTAATATTCTTGGTATTTCATATCCAGAAAACGATATTTTAGATGGAATTATTGGTTGGAACTTTTTTGAAACTAAAAAAGTGAGAATTAATTATGAGAAAAAAGAATTAGTGGTTTATGATATTCTTCCTGAATTATCAAAAAATTTTACAAAGAGTAAATTAAAGTTTATTAATAATTTACCATATATAGGAACTATAGTTTATAATGGAAGAAAAAAATCTAAAATACTTGCAATGTTAGATATTGGTTACAATGGTGAGCTACTTATTTACGCTGAAGAAGTAAAAAACAACGACCTATTAAATAAATTTCAAGTTATTGGAGAAGCTACATCTTCAGGAACAGATGGTAGTGTATCAAAATCAGATGTTGTATTGTTACCAAAATTTGACATTGCAGGATTTGAAATTTACAATATGCCTGCCTATCTGACTAAAACAGAATTTAAGTCTGTTATTCCAGCATTAATGGGTGGAAATTTATTAAAACGATTTCACATTGTTTTAGACTTCAAAGAAAAGGTAGTATACATTAAACCCAACACATTAATAAATAGTAAATTTTAAACTGCATCTAAAAAAATATGGTTAACAGATGTGGATATACGTAGAGAAACTCTCAATTTTACGATTGTTATAACTACGTCACATAAAATTTAAAAGACAAATAGAGTTTTGCTAAATTGCTAATTGCTTATATTCTAAGTTCTTGTACGCTCACCTCAATAGGCGATTAAGCTGAAAGTTTATTAATTCCCTATAGAGAACTGGACTTGGGTTTTTATAAAACACGTTTTTGTGTGCAGTTTTTTCGCCCAAACTACTTATATAATTCAAAGATTTAATCTTGGATATCAAGATTACTTTTAATGTGCGTAATGTACAAATCCGTTTTTTGCAGATTCTATTATCATCATAAGGATTAAATATGAGCAGTACATTAAAATAAATCCAATTATAAATTGTGTGGTTAAAAAGGCACGATTTTTTATACTGTGTTCAGATATTAATGCACCTTCAGAATTAATTTGGATTACAGATTTTCCTGTTAATCTTTTCCACGCATCTTTTATAGTATATTTAAGGTCATACTCGGTTCCATTAATCTCGATGTTATGATTAGTTCCAAAAAGAGTTCGTTTTTGACTAACCAGTTTATTATTCACGAAAACTTTTTCATTACCAAGAATATTCCTGTTGATTATTAATTTTTTCCTTCAATACTTAAGTCAAGTAGCTTTATAATAAAGATTTTTGCTGATTACACTTATATGACGCTAAGTTTATTTTTTTGTTACACTACTTGTTTGTTTTAGGAATGTTCCTCTAAATGGCATAAAATATAGTACCTAATTATTAAAATACTGCGAGGGCGTCGTACCCATTAAATTTTTAAAAGACTTGATAAACGTAGCCTTAGAATTAAAACCTACTTCTTGGGCTATACCAAATAGGGTTAAGTCATCTTTTTTAACTTTAGCAACTTCAATAAATTCTTTAATTCTGTAATAATTAACGTATTCAAAAAAGTTCATACCAATGCGTTCGTTTAATAATCGTGCCATTTCAGGATTAGATATACCTATCATTTCAGATAATTCAGCTTTTAACAGCTTATTATTAAGGTATGGCTTTTTGTCTTGCATAACAGCATCAAGCTGGGTTTTTAAGCGATCTAAATCATCATTAGAATATTTAGATTGATTGTACTTTTTTACAATGTTAAGAGGCTTTCGCTTGTATATGTCTGGCGAAATCATACTATAATAAGCAATAAATAGCACTATAAATGACATAATGAGCCAAACAACAGTTCTAAAATCGCGCTCTATCATTATGGGGCCAAACAAACTGATTACATAAATAATTGACCATACAAATAAACAAATACCTACCACAATGTGCAGGTTGTAGAAAAAAGAATCTTTAACGGAATAAGAAAGCTCATTTTTTAACTTTTTCCTAAATAGCAATAAACCTCTAAAGCTAATAAACCAATACGTTGTATTTACTATTAAACCCATAGCGTGAAATAAATATATAATTCTATCACTTTCACCAGAAAGCATTCTATCTTTCATAGCAAGATTAGAGGGTAACATAAAATAAAAAACCACAAATACCGTATAACTTAATGCAGGTATATAGTGCACCAAATCTGCCGTTTTATAGTTTTTTCCTAAAAATGATGTTCTGGTAAATAAATAAATTGTGGTACCAAAAAGTAAGCCTGCAAGTTCTGAAAATGCAATCAACCTAAAATCTTGTCCAAAATAGCCTTGTATATGTAATGTTTTGCCAATCAGCCCTAAAAGAATGGCAATAATTAAAACTATGAGGTAGTTATTGACGAGTTTTCTTCTTTTTGAAGAAAACACATACACCATAAGTAAAAGCACACATTGAAAAAAGGCAAAATAAATGAGTTGATTATAGATGGATTGCATATTGATTTATATTTAACTACTTGATCAAAAACTGATTGACATTTAATAAGCCTTCAGTATTCATTTTATTATTCTTTTTGTGAAATTCATCAAATTCTTCCTTACTGTCCCATTCCGTGATCACAAAATAATCTGGATTATAATAGTATTTATATGGTGATTTACCATTGGTTAATTCTACCACGGTTTTCCCACCACTTGAATTAGATTCTTTTTTATACTTTTTTAAAAATGCATCAAAATTTTTATCATCTTTTTTCCAGTAAGCAGTAGCCACATTATATTTTTCATTATTGATGCTAAAAGTAACATCTTTTGGCATTTCATAATAAGTCAAATTGAAAATTGAAAAGATAGTTCGCCTTTGCTCATCAAAATCTGGAACTTGATTGTAAATATCTGTTAAAAAATTTTCGCGTTTTTCGAGATTGTCCCATTTACCAATAATAAACACATTGGGTTCAATATTACCTTGTAGATTAGATGTGCCAGAGGCTTGAAGTAATTTAAAACTCTCTTTGATGGCAACTGTAAATGCTGTTTCTCTGTATCGTTTATATTCTTTTTCTATGTTTGGTTTTCGCTCTACCAGCAAAATATCTAATACCTCACCTTTTTTAAAGCTATGTGTTTTAATGGTTTCTTGGGCAAATGCGGTTTGTGATACAAATGCGAAAAGAAATAAAATCGTTAATTGCTTGATTGTCTTCATAATTTTTTATTGTTGTTAAAATTTATTATCAGCTAAATTATATAGACCTATTACAAATAATCTTAAAAAAACCTCAATAGCGGTTTAAATACGGTCTTTGTACGCAATGTTAGGTGTTTGTGATGTTTTTTAGTGAATTTACAACTCTAGATTTTTTATTCTTTTTTCTAAATTTGGATGATTAATATTTCCTTTTGTCAACTTTCCGTCTGATAACTCATCTAAACTTTTTAAAGCGCTAATCATATGTTTACGATCATTTTTGATGGCAGAAAAGGAATCTGCATCATACTCTAAAAAGTACATGATTTTGTTAGGTATATAATAAACAATAAGGACAAACAAAGCGCCCCCTAAAAAGACAGATAGCCCTTCGAAAAACTTATTTGGAAAATCAAACTCGTTCATTACTGTACTTCCCATAAGATATAAACTTAGGATTATGACGTTTAATACATACATTATGAAAATATGCTTTCTTTTGTGGTGTCCTATTTCATGATAAACAATAGCTTTTAATTCTGAGGAATCTAAGTTTACCTTTAAATCTTTAGCTAAGATTATAATTTTATAGAAAGGAACAATACCAGTTGCCATTGCATTGGTGCTTATTTTATCTGTAAAAAAGATTCTGAAATTTAATCCTTCATTTTTTAGATCTTCTTCAATTAAAAAATTTCTTTTGTGTTTTTTTGATAAAAGTACCTTTTGAAGCGGGTTTAAAATAAACCAATATCCATAAAGAGACATTGACAAAAGCATATAGAATAGTACGCCATTATCAAAGTTTTTAATAAAGACAGATGATAAATAAAGTATTCCGCCTAAAAAAAGTGATGCCAAAATTATAGACAGTAAATTGCCTTTTATAATTGTTATGTCTCTTTCTTTAGAAAATATATAGGTTATAAAATACTGAATGAATAATATAAAAAAGCAGATGCTTGGGTAGTAGAGTAGTTTCATCATATTAGTGTTAATATATGATTAGTTTCTATATCCCTTTCTTTGTGTTATTTTTTCATCATATTTTTTGATAAAAATGTCGATTTGGTCACTATTTAATTTACCCTCCAAGGTCAGTACGTCTTGTTCAATAAGCCATTTGATAAATGATTTATTCCAGTAGCCTAGTGTGGTTTCTAAACTCTTTTTAGATTTGACAAATAGTATTTTTTTATAACCGTCATTAATATTGCTTAGAACATTAATGATTTCATTTTTTGTATGTAACTCATAAATAACATACTCATTATTATGAGACTTCTTCGCATAGCTCAAGGTTTCTTTACCGTTAATAAAAATTATATCATTTTTTAGTTTTACTTTTTGAGCATTACAAATCCCTACAAATAGAAAAAAGGAACAGATTAAAATTAGATTGTTTTTCATAAAAATTTAGAATAGGTATTGATATTTAGATTAAAAGATTTGATATAAGTTAACACAGATATTATAGGGCATTTCAAAAATAAAATATGGGCTTAATAAATATTCTTTTTTGATTAATAAAAAGGTTTAAATACTGTTTTTGAACTTAACTTATTCTGTTTTGTTGTGACTACATTCTAGTTCATAATTATATTTGATAAGAATTGACAGTACTTAAGATAAAATTCGCTTTGACAAGCTTAGAGTAACAGTACATCTTAAAATGTGAATATCAATAAATGAAAAAAAACAACATATTTATTTTTGGGATATTGTTTTTAGTACTAGGGTTGACACTTTTTAATGACCAAAAGCTGTTTCAATACGTATTCATAGGTTTAAGTATAGTTTTATTTTTTATTTCGTTAAAAAAGAAATAGTGTTTGACTTAAGAAATTGTATGGTGTGTTGCTTGAGGTTAAAAAACATTTTAAATAGAAAAGTCGTTTTTTAAGTATAAGATCTATTTTTAAACTTCTACCATCTATGTAAAAAGTATAATTTATTTTACATTTTTTTATTGGAAATTGTATATTTGACCATTGTAAAGACAAATTAAATTTGTTTTTAAATAGTTCTTTTTGACTTTAGTGTGCAATTAGGTGAACACATATAGTTAAAAGTGTTTTAAAATACTAAAATATAGTGGGTTACAGAATTTTTTATAATCCTGCCACCCCGACAGATAGGGTATTGAAACAAAATGTTTAATACCTAAATTAATGAAAGCCAGTAAAATATATTTTTACTGGCTTTTTTCGTTTCCATTTGAGAGTATATCTCTTAGTGTCTTATATAGTGTCCTATTTTTTAAGAAATAATTTCTTAAATTTGTAGTTCACAGCCCGTATTTGACTTTCGTGGCGATTTGACTTTCGTTTAACTGATTTTTCATTAAAAACGAAAGTAATGACAATTACACACACATTTAATGTCCATTTTTGGTTGAAAAAGTCTTCAATCAAAAAGAATGAGACAATCCCGATCTATGCACGTATTTGGATAGATAGTACTCCCGTTGATGTAAGTACCAAGGAAGCCGTTTTAGAAGAGCATTGGTGCACTCTAGCAAGTCGAACAAAGAAAAAAGTGAAAAACGCAAAAACACATCAATGGAGTTCTTGATGATGTACATTCCAAAATTAAAAAAGCTTACGAACAACTCAAAGAAGAAGGCAGGTTTATTACGGCACATGCCGTAAGGCAACGGTATTTAGGCAAGGATAAAGCTATTTTGACCTGCAAAGAACTTATAGAATATCACAGGGACAAGGAACTAAAAAAATTAGCCCAGGGAACCATTAAGAATTACCGTGCTACCGAAAAATATATTGACCGCTTTATTGCGAAAGAATTCAAATCGAATGATGTCCATTTGTGCCAATTGGACTATTCATTTATTGTGAAATTTGAAAGCTACCTGCATACCTGCCCTCCCCTACGCCAATCCCAACCATTGAACAATAATGGAATCATGAAGCATCTCGAACGTTTGCAAAAGCTTACGAACATAGCCTTTAAACATGGTTGGATCAGAATAAACCCGTTCGCATTGTACGAATTGAAATATGAAGAATTTGATGGTCTTTTTTTAGAACAATTTGAGCTAGATGCAATCGCAGTTGTTCCAATATCCAATGAAAGCATGAATTTGGTAAGGGATATTTTTGTTTTCGCTTGTTATACGGGGCTATGTTATATAGAAGTAAAGAACTTAAAAAACAGAGCATTGTCAATGGAATAGATGGGGAGCAATGGATTATGGTAAGACGCCAGAAATCGAGTACTCCCGTAAAGTTGCCATTATTGGACGAGGCCAAAGAAATTTTAGAAAAATACAAGGATTATCCATGTATTGGGAACAGCTATTCGCTTCTAAGGTTATTTAGCGACCAAAAAATCAATAAATATCTTAAAGAAATAGCTAAACTCAGCAATATTGACAAGAACCTTACCTTTCATGTGGCACGTCATACGTTTGCAACTACAGTAGCACTTTTAAACGGGGTTCCTATCATAACCGTATCTAAGTTATTGGGGCATAAAAAATTATCGACAACTCAAAAATATGCAAGGGTGATTGAAAAGAAAATCAGTAAAGATATGAACCGATTAAAGGCTAATCTTAAGACCAATTCTTTAAAAAGATTAGAGCATACGGAATCTGCATATAGTCATTTGAAAATAGTACGGTAGAACATAAAAAATGATTAATGAAAAACAAAATAGAGATGTCATAAATTTTGATACCATCTTAAATATAATACAAGATTTTGGCTTAGAGATACTTGTATTTGTATAAGCTATTACTGGGATGTATAATTGTTATTTTTACAAATCATAATGAATCTTGACATCTACCCTACTAGATTTGACTTACTTTTTTAACGTTCAATTTCAGGTACTTGTAACAAATCAAATAGTTCTTTAATGCTTCTGGAATGATAATCATAATAAACTTTTATAATCATTAGGGGGAGTAATATTTATCATCAAATGAATTAAAAATACGATAAGGTGGTTACAATATATGCAAAACTTTTTCTCTAAATTTTTGAGTTCCATTATTCATGGCATTGGATAATTAGCAAAATAAGGCTTATTGATTTTAAATACTCTAGATAATAAAACAAAGATTCTATTTAAGCTGTAATCCTGATTAGCATAAATAGTGCTTATTATTTTTTGTATTAAATTTAATTGTTCTTGCAATTTTCCTAGAATAAATTAATAACTTAATCTCCAACCCTGATTATTATTTTTTTAATTCCTAATTATGTTATGCACTTCTATTTTTATACTTGGGATACTCCGCAACCTTTTTTTGTTCTCTATATTCTCTATACTCTTTTTCTAACACTTGTATTTTTTTTAAACTTAAAGAAACGACTTCCATCAACTGATTAGGGGTGGTTGAGTCAGCTAGTTTAACTAACAGTTCGTCAAATTGATGATGAGAGCGTAAGAAAGTCTTCTTTTTCCTACATTTACTCACGGCCGCATGAATATAGCGTTTAACCTTTTGAAATTGCCAAGCTCGTGGCACTCTTTCTTTTTTATCGACAGGAGTTACTTCATTTAAAAATAACTTAATCATTAGTGTCCGTTCAGCTCCCTTTCGTCTTCCTCTTTCACAATTAAAAACTTTTCTAATAAAGTATTCATATACTTTTCCTTTTTGTTCATAGTCCATAGCAGCGGATTTAATTAATACTAAATTTTAGCCATGAATTATTTACACAATAGGAAAAACACCCTTAAGGAAAAGGTGTGTAATTTGTGGCTTTTTCATAGCGTTTTTTCACTCCTAAGAGTGAGCTATAAACATAAAGAGGATTCTTTTCTTAAAAGAATAAATAACCGCAATATTTCGTGAATTTAACCGCAAAATTTTACGGTTTAAACCACAGGTATTTACGGTTCGAACCTTAATTTTACCCTGATTTTGAACTATTTGGGTGGATTTTACCCTAAAACAGTACTTTAATGCTCTTAACCACTTCAGGCCATACATTGCCTTCGGCATGGTACTCTTTGTATTCTGCTATTAATTTTGGATCATCCTTTAAATCTAAGGATAAACAGTATCTTTTGGTTTTCATAATGTATTATTTAAGCTTTTTATGCATTCCATAAACCATTTTACCATAAAAAGCAATCACAACAAAACAGATTAAAGTTATTACAAACGAAAAACGCATTTCAGATACTCCAAACCTCACAACATCTTCATAGCCCGTTCCTCCCATATCTAAAATCATTCCTTGCAATGGGGTCAATAACGCCCCGCCTACAATTGCCATTACTAAAAATGCAGCTCCAAATTTTGCATCCTCGCCTTGTCCTTCTAGGGCAATTCCGTAAATAGTCGGGAACATAATGGACATAAATACCGAAGTTAAAATTAAAGCATAAATACCATTTATTCCAGGTAAAAAGATCGTTCCAAAAGTTGTTAAAATTGCTCCAAGAGCAAAATACATCAACAACCTACCTGAATCTATTTTTTCCATTAATGCAGTACCTATAATTCGGCCTACTAAAAATACTATATAACCGGCAAGACCAAACCAAACTGCTTGCTTACTCTCTATTCCCAATGTTTCTGCATATTGATATACGTAAGTCCAACACATAATTTGAGCTCCCACATAAAATATTTGAGCAATAACGCCGAATGAAAATTTTGGTTGCACCCATAACCTTTTAACAGAATCTATAAAATTCACCTTAGCTTCTTGATGTTTGTTTTGTGGCATTTTTAAGAGAGCAATAGCTACAAAAAATAACAGCACCACCAATCCTAAAATAACATAGGGATTTCTAATAACTGCTAGATCTTCGGTTTTAACCGTTGCTTTAGCAGTTTCTGATAACGTTTCGTAAATAGAAGTGCCATCTGCATTAACATCATCTGATTTTAAAGCTCCCAAAACAAAATTTTGAGCCACTAAAAGCCCTGCAATAGAACCCATTGGATTAAACATTTGGGCAAAGTTTAAACGTCTGGTCGCCGTTTCTTCTGCACCCATTGACAAAATATAGGGATTGGAAGTAGTTTCTAAAAACGCAAGTCCAAAGGTTATAATATAATATGAAGCCAAGAAAAAGGCATAACTTTCGTATTGTGCTGCAGGAAAAAATAACAAGGCTCCGATCGAATACAATGCCAATCCCAGTAGAATTCCTTTTTTATACGAATATTTATTTACAAATAATGCAGCAGGTATAGCCATTAAACCGTAACCACCATAAAAAGCAAACTGCACGTACGAGGCTTCCACATTTGATAATTCTAAAACTTTTTGAAACGCCCTAACCATTGGGTTTGTTATATCGTTTGCAAAACCCCACAAAGCAAAAAGAGAGGTTATTAAAATAAACGGTAAAATAACCGATTTGGCAACTACAGGTATTTTATTTGGTGAATTCATTAAGTTTGGTTTTTGGTATTTTATTTAATAAAGTTGATTGTATAAGATAAAATTTAAGGAATCGGATTTACTCAGTTAACAAAGATCTGTCTAAATGTACATAACCACCGTCGACAAATATAAATTGACCAGTGGTGTGCGATGATAAATTTGATATGGTAAACAAACACGTGTTAGCAATTTCTTCGGGCGTGGTCATTCTATTTTCCAATGGGATTTTTTTAACGATAGATTTCAATTTTTCTTCTCCGTTTTCCAAGGTTTTTATCCAGGTATCATAAGCGGGCGTCCAACTTTCTGCAATAATAATAGCATTGGATCGAATTCCAAATTTAATTAAGTCAACTGCCCATTCGCGTGTTAATCCTAGTACGCCACCTTTTGAAGCAGCATAACCCGATGTACCGCCTTGCCCTGTCAACCCAACTTTAGAACTTATATTTAAAATATTTCCTTTCGATTTTTTTAAATAAGGTAAGGCATGTTTTACTACTAAAAAATAACTAACCATATTTAATTTTAGGGAATTCATGAACTCATCATAGGTCGCGTCCAAGCCAACACCATCATTAACCCCAACATTATTGATAACTATATCAATTTTATTATACTTTTCAATTATGGTTTTAAAGGCTTTTTCAATCTGTTCTGGTTGAGTAACATCTGTTTTACAGAAAAGAGCATCGATACCTCGTTTTTGTATTTTTTCTACATAGCCAAAACCCCTGTCGTTTCTATCTATTATTGCCGATATTGCCCCTTCATCAGCCAATTTCTGCAATATAGTTTCTCCTATACTGCCTTCGATGCCTGCAGCTCCGGTAATTACTACTATTTTATCTTTTAAGCTTAAATCCATATTGTTTTATTGTTTATAAATTATAAAACCGTACTGCGTTTTTACCCATTATAGCTTCTTGTTCGGTTTTGGAAAAAGTTGCGATAAAATCTGTTACCAATGCTTTTGTTTTTTGGTAATTTCCAGCGACCAAACACACCGGCCAATCAGAACCAAACAGAATTCTCTCACTTCCAAATACGTTTAATACCAAATCTATATATGGTTTAATTTGGTTTGGTGTCCATTGCTCATAATCCGCCTCAGTTGTCATTCCCGATAATTTGCAGTATACGTTTCCCTGTTTTGCTATTTCGGTCATTAATACCGCCCATCCATCATAAAAGCCATCCTTAATATATGGTTTTGCAATGTGGTCAATCACAAATTTTTGATTCGGAAACTTCTTTACAAACTCCAGAACAGTTCCCAATTGATGTGGAAAAACCAAGATATCGTAGGTAAAGTTATATTTACCTAGTTTGGAAATTCCATTTGAAAAATCAGGTCTTAGTAAAAAATTAGGATCAGGCTCGCCTTGAACAATATGTCTGAATCCTTTTAGTTTTGGGTGTTGACTATATTTCTGCAAGATTTCATCAATATTTTCCGCTCGCAAGTCTGCCCAGCCAACAACTCCTTTTATAAAATCGTTTTCATTACCTAATTCCAGCAAAAAATCAGTTTCCCTTAATGTTTGATCCGCTTGTACGGCAAC
>NZ_JAXKVV010000035.1:0-21485 GCF_034296135.1 Aureibaculum koreense | reverse complement strand
TGCTTTGAGCATTCATAAGAGCCTTTAGTTCTGATTCACTCTCTTTAATGTGTAAGTCTATTTGTTTTGCCATAAGGCAATTTACAAATAATTGAGTAAATTAACAAGAGAAATGGTATTAATTGTTTTTAGCAAAAATTTTACAAGCTATTTTACGTGAATAGTTTATTTTACATAATATCATTAAAAACCATTTTGTAGAGCTTTTCTATTTCATCGTCAATTATTCCATTCTTTTGTAGATAATTTCTGATTTCAGATAAATATTCTTTCGAATCACCTCTTTTACCTTTCTTACCATTTTGAATAATTTTGGCTTTTTGTTTTAAATTAACATCTGAACTGATAAAATTTGGCCCATTTGACCTAGGAAAAAATACTATGCAATTTTCAATTTTATCATTGATAGTATTTACAACTTTTAGCTCCTTTGAGTTTGAAGTATTATGAGGGATGTATCCACCTTCCCTTTGAAGAACTTTAGAATAATTTTTTTTACTTATCAATATTAATTTTCCTTGACATTCTCCTCCATATTCAAGACCTAGAACAAGACCAGGGTTAGCTTTAGTACCTCTTGATTCTGTAGATTTCTTGTTAAAACTTCTATGAGCACCAATTAATTTGGCATCAATTATTTCTATGGGCTCTATTTCTTTATTATCCCAAATAATAGAACCATAACCAAAAATGAGATAATTTTCTTTAATCATAAATCTTCATCTATTTCAAAGTTAATTGCTTTAGCATATTCTGATAAATCAATAGCAGCCACAGTTCCAATACTTTGCTGCAAATATCTAGTTAACTGTAAAAAGAATGTAACCAAAGAATTATTTTTCTTGCTAAATTCTATGTTCTCCACACTTCTGTCATTATAAAATTTGAGAACTAATTTGTTATGTTCTTCAAAAGATAAATCTGCATCCTTGTCAATTTTAAAAATGTTATCATCTTTTTTATAATCAACGTAAAAACTTTTATTTTTAACTGCACAGCCAATATCAATAGACTTTTGCCCTTTCAGGCTCTTCAGATGACTTTCGATAGTTAGATCTTTTATTATAGTTTCTATAGTTAGAATACCCCCTAGAATTTTAGTCAAAGTTCTAGGTTGATACGGTGTACCTCTGTCAATAATCTTTGTCGTTGTTCTAAATAATTTCCTAACACTTTCTATTTTATCACCGGCATAAATTATATTACCTTTATCAAGATCTGGCTTAACTTCAAAAACTGCATAGACTCCTTCAGCTGGAATATAAAATATTCCATTTTGTTTAAAAACGAAAGGAGTGTATGTTTGGTCGTATATTACTAAATCAATTTGGTGGCTTAATTGTCCTTTTGAATCAATAACAATTGCTTTGTCAACACAATATCTATTTGGTAAGTAAGTTCTTAACCAATCAATCCATGTGTTTTCTAAAGAATCCCCCTTAGATCCTGGGTGCTCAATAAATTCTCTATTCGTATTTAATTGGGCTATCATCTGTGCTTGTAAGCCCCCAAATAATTTTCTTAAATTAATTTTATTACTCATACTTTCTTAAACTTTTATTGTCATATATATATAAATCTTTATCAAATGGTAACTTTCCTGCTTCTACAATCATTAATAATGGCTTATCGATAGTAATATTTTTGTCCTTTGCTATTTCTTTCATGGCATTGATATCTGTTTTACTTGGAGATGTCGGCCCATCCGGATGAGAATGCCATTCACCTAAGTACTGAATTTTTCCATTTGTTATTTTATGTACCTCACTCAATCTTTCATTTAACGTTCCTGGGCTTCTGATAAATACTGTTCTTCCATTTTTATATTCATCTGGCACAAGAATATTGGTAATAATAAAACCTACCGACGATTTAAAACCGATAAATACACCTCCAAATTCTCTTGGGTAATGGGCACTTGTAATTTCTTCTATATCACTTAAAACATTTTTCGAGATATGAATTGAACTTTTATTATGATCACAATAAAAATATTCATACTCTTCAATATCTATTCTAAATTGATCTTCAAAGTCTGGTGTAATAATAAAAGATTCATTTAATTTATCTTTTGAGAAATTATCATTAATAATCTTTAAACCAACATTAAGTAAAGCGTTAATATCGTTAAAATTTGCTTCAAAAGTTGGATAGCCACAACCAGTTCCTTCAAAATAAGATGGTGGTTCATTTTCAATATACTCAAAAAGGCTATTGGCTTGCTTAGTTAAATAATTACCAGTAATAGAGACAAAGGATTTTGCATTATTTGTTATCGCCAAACTAAAGGTTTCTCCAGTGAAATTTAATTTATCAATAATATAAGTCACTTCGTTATCTGTAGAGCAGTCAAAAATTATATCAATGTTGTTATTAAAATAATCACTAATAATTTCTAAATCATAATTATTCAACTTAACAGGAATTGCGTCCAAACTAATAAATGGAGAAATCGATTTTAGTCTCTTGATAAGGCGATCAGTTTTAAAGAAAATCATATCTTCAAGTTCATAATTCGCTCTACATAGATTACCACCTCTTATATTATCAAAATCTTCAAGTGTAATATTCTTCGCTCCTCCTCTTACTAAAACCTCAGCCAATGAACTCCCTAAAGCTCCACAGCCAATTATAAGAATTTTTGATTCAGTTATTTTTTTATCTAGTTTTCCCCTTCCAAAAAATCGAACATAATCTATATTCTCTGTAAATCCCCAATTAATTTTATTCTCTTTCAGAGTATACTCGAAGCCCTTTTTTGAACCATCTCGTTCCTTTCTAGAAATTCTTTTGTAATCGATTGGTAGGTTTCTTTTAGATATTCTAATCAAATCCCAATGCTCTTCATAACCTTCTTGGTTAGGAATTTTATACCCAATTAACAATAGTAGATGGTTCTCATAAAAAAAGCCTTTACTAAATTCTCGCCTTAATCCATTATATAAATAATTAATGAATTCATCCGAAAGAAAATCTTTGAGCTCACTCCAGGTTTCAATTCCTTTTCTTCCTTTTAACTTTTTACGAATTGGTTCTTCTTCAATAAAATAATACAGGCCATTTTTACAAGTTTTGCTTTTTAATTCGTCGATAAAAGATTTCGACCAATTATCAGTTTCTCCATTATTAAAACCTAACCTAAACAACTTTTTAATTGGTAACTTTGGGGCACCATATTTCTCATCGTGAAAAATGGAATAATTAAATATTCCAAAAGAATTTTTCGCAAAATTATTCTCTGTATTTGTAAAATAAAGTCTGTCAAAATTACCTCTTTCATAAGTATGAATCAAATAAGCGTAATTATCATCTTCCTTGTTAAAAATGTAGTAATCCCTTACCCATTGTTTAAGACATTTTAACTCATATAGAAATTTCCTATCAAAATCATCATCCTTATCTGGGTGAAAACAAACTGAACCGTCCAAATTAATATGGTTTAATCCAATATAATCTTCATTCTTAAAGACTATGGAAATATTATCTGAATTTGGATGAGTTAATGGGTAATGATATGGTACATGTATGTCAAAAAACAGAATTTCATTTAAATAATTTACTTTTATTTTTCCAGAAAAATGATTATCCTTTTTTACGATTTTTTCAACGATTCCTACATCTTTATCTTTTTCAATTAGGTCATTTATTCTTTTTATAATTTTATTTGCTTCTTTATTATCCAAACTTACTTGTGCTTAAAATCGATGCCGAAGATACTTTAGAACTTAAATCATCTTCCTCATCATAATCTTCATTTATAGGAAAATATTCTTTAATTTTATCTGAATCTTCATCTATATCATCAATTGTTTTTTTCATATCCCGCTTAGTATCAGATTTAGCTGAATCGCTCATTGAATTTGAAACTATATTATTTGAATTTACTGGATCTACTAAATCATTTTCAGTTATATTATTTATTATATAATTCATTACCATTTTTACCTTTTCCCATAACCCATTCGGTATATCGTCCGTTGCATCAAAGGCTTCTTTGGTGTATAATTCCATCATAAAAGACTTTATTAATTTACCGCCATTTTGATTTTTCCTTTCCGTCTTCCAAACCTTAAGAAGTCTGGTAATTTTACGCTCGTGAGTTCTTTCGGAACCACCTAGCAAATTAACATGCTTTTTGATATTAGTCTTTATTCTAGTTTTATTCTTATCCACCTCTTTCTTTGAACGATTCGGAGGGTGAATATGTAAACTTAAATCAGTATTATTACTGTTATAATCATTATTATCAGGTCGTTCACGTCCAGGAACCACATCCATGTCAAATTCCTCGCCATCAATATTAAATTTCATGCCGATAGATACTTTCTGCTTTCGAACGTCTTCTTTTGTTATATCATCATCTTCTTCAGTGTATTCGTTTTTTAAATACTTATACACATCATCAAACATATTCTTAAGATTACTATACCCTTTTTGATCTTCGGCCTGCTTCTTTTTAAATGGAATACAGCAATCAATATCAAACTTCGTATTTATAGCTGTCCTTTTTGCATAAGAGCCTGAATCTATTGCATTTGATGCTTTAGTATCATTAAACTTTTCATTTAGAGCTGTCTTTACCGCATTTTTCTTTGCAATAAACTTGTCAAGGTGTTCAACCTTGTCTATATTGTGTGTATCAAGTACTTTTTGTAGATGTTCATTTTTATTTGTGGCCATTATAAAATATAATTAAGTTATACCCACAATACCTTAAAGCGTGACATTGCATTTGAGTATATTTATAGATAAATATAATTTATAAAAAAAATTAAAGTAAAGGAAAAATGTCATTCTTCTTCATCCAATCAAAAGAATTAATAACTTCGCTTTCAGAGAATTTTTTCTTTGAATCAGCAAATTTGTAAAAGCTGTCTAGTAAGGTTTTTTTGTTTCTCAATTGTTTGTTTTCTGCCAGTTCTAATAAACAATAATAAATCGTAGCAACTAGCTCAACATCTCTGGTTTTAGTCTTTCTAAACAATTCGATAATTTGATGGATAATTTCACTTTCCTGTCCAAAATATTTAGAATAATACGTTTTATATTTTTCAACATTATCACCCAATGAATATATAGGCTTGTTATAACCTTGACTCCTATCAATAGTTATTTTAAACCACCTTTGCCTTTTAAATTCTTCATTTATTGAGTGCATGAATTTATTATCAAAGGGACCAGCAGCAAACTTTTTATAATTCTTTTGCAGTTTCATTTCACAAGCATGCTCACATAAATAAACCAACTTTTGAAACTTAACTCTTCCAAAAGTATTCTCATCCAATAAATTATTTACAATTTCAGCCCCGAGAACCGCTCTTTTAAAATAAGTTATTGCTCTTTCTTTTGCTTGTTGTTTATCATAATCCTTTAACATTTCAATTTCTGCCAATTCTTCGACATTAACAGGTGTAACTAACCCTGCAAGTACTAATCCTTTTTCGAAGTCCTCAATTGTAAAAGGAATATTCACATTATTTATTATTGATTTCATCAAGTGCAAGTTTAATTTTCTGAATGGCTCTCTCTCTGATCTTTCTTATTGTAGGCTTTTTAACCCCTAAATTTTTCGCTAAAGTTTCAGTAACATCATCAGGCAAATACTTCTGCCCTCTTTTATGCTCTAAATCTGTCAATACCACAGTTTGTTCTTTTTTATTTAGCTTATTATAAATAACCTTTGCTAAATCTCTTTTGAATGCTAAATTTTCAGCGTTCGTTTCTTTCGAAACACTATTTGCTATATCATCAAAATAAGAGTTAACAGTAATATTTACATTTTTATTTGAATTGTGATAATCATAAAATAAGTGAGTTAAAATTCTATAAAGCCACGCTGTAATTGCTTTATTTTTATTCTCACTTTTTAATTTGGATTTATCGAAAGATTTGTATTTACGAACCCTCTCAAAGACGTCGGATGCAATTTGTATCCCAACGTGCGAATCTATCTTTCTAATTTCACATTTGTGTTTGCATTGTTCAAGAATTTTTGCATAAAACCTCTTTATAAATTCATTGTATGCAATATCATCATTAGTTTTACAAAGTAACTCTAGTAAACTAATATCATCAAGTTTTTTAATATTGGTATCCGGTTCCCTTTTATCTAGCATACTTTAAAGCGTGACAAACTTTTTATATTATATGAATGATTTATTAGTTAAATACCAAATAAGGTTAATAATCGCAATGCTTAACAAAGGGAAAATAAAAATCAATTTTGGTAAAATTTCATTTTGATTCATAAAGGTCAAGTCAATATTGAATAAATAAAAATTCAGGATTTTTTTTAAAAGTTTCCCAATCTTTTAAAGTTGACTTATGTAAGTCTTTTAGACTCTCTTGGATACTGATTTCAAGAGTATTAAAAAAGCTGTTATTACTATAAATTAATTTGGTTAAATAAATAAGTAAATTCTGACAACAAGTTATTTGACCGCTTATTATCAGGCTTTTTAATTGTTCTTCTAATTCCTTTTTATCATCGGTAAACCAAAGGGTAGTACCAAAACTTGCCGCTTTATCCAGATATGTTTTAATCTTACCTCCCATTATTTCCTTATAAGAATCTCCTTTGAATTCTGCTAAATACTTAGAAATTTCTTTATAATCTTTCTCAAATTTCTTTTCAAAATCAACTGAAGTCAATTCTTTTATTAAACAATCCATCCTTCGAAAATCGTATTCTTTATTTTGGTATAATTTATTATAGTGTAGCCTTCTGATTTGTTTTAGAAATATTGTAGGAACAAGAAGTTTAAGTGACTCTAGTCTATCAATAAGTAATGATTCCATATACTTTATTTTTACATCACTAATCTTTAAAACTCGTATTCGGGTCTTAAAATATTCAGGGATCATTTTACCAACATATTCTAATGTTTTATCTATAGTACCCTTAACCTTTTTATTAATAAAGTACCATAACAATAATAAAAGGGTTGTTATTATGCTCATGGAGATGCCAATACCAAAAATTGTCGAATTATTCCAATCACTTAGAAAAAGTAAAAAAACTCCTATTCCAAGAATCAAAAACAATAAAACATAGACCAAATTTCTTTTTACTTTGACACTCTTTATAAAGTCATTAATGGACTTTTCCCTTATTTTACCATCTTTTATCTCTGAAAATTTGAATGGAGTTATATATGGCGATGCCACATCAGAAATTAATACAACGTCAAAAGGTTCTATCTTTTCGTTATCCTCATAATCCAGAATACTACTGATACCTTGATTATCAACAATTCCACCATCCATTAACCCTATCGACTGATCTTTATAAATAGATTTTCTTTTTATTTTGCGAAAGCTTTCTGAATCGGGATCAAAAAAATCATCGGGCATTGATATGGGTTCAAACCCTCCTGAAAAAGCTGATGACGCTGCAATAACATCTCCAAGTCTAACATAGTTATATATTTCCTTACTTAAACGCAAACCATAACTGCCAAAATAGCTTGTTTGAAATCTATACCTTAATCCTGAATAAAACTCTGTAGAATTAAAGCATACAAATTCTAAATGAGATTTTTTTAAATTGGCAAAGCTTCCCATAGTTCTACCATCCAAAAGTGTTTTATCATATAATTCAGCAAAAGCATTAACTATATTCTTTCTCTTGTAATTATAATTCCATTTACTGCTCTCGTTTAGCATTTCAAAGCTCTTCTTTACGAGATCCGTTTCGACCAACCAATTATATAAGTTTTTATAAATTTCTTCAAATGATTTTCCTTCTTGAATTAAAGCAGCATAATATACTCCGGTAATTGTACCACCAGAAACGGTGGATATTGCTTTTACGTTTTCTAGAAGACTATTTTCGTTTAATTTTTTTGAGTTCAGATATGATAACATACCTAATTGAAAAGTAGAAGCTCTATAACCACCACCTGATAAACAAAGAGCTATTCTATTAAGAGGATTGATTCTATTTTTTGCCATACCAATTAGTTCAATTTACTTTTCAGAAATTCATCAGATGAATCAATTTCTATTTCAATCCATATCGGGTTATGATCTGAAATTTGATTTCGCTTCCAGTATTGATGGTAATATTTTTTCAGAGCTGCATCGGAGGTCAAAGTAGTTGGGTCATCTTTGTGTTTTTTCATATATTCATTATAACTCTTCCTTTTACCTTCCGTATAGATAATTTCAAAGGGCTTGTAAACGTTACCATTTTCTTTACCATCATTATCTCTTACGAGGTGAAAATAGGTTTTGTCCACATTTAGAAATATTCTATCATAGACCTCCGTTTCACTTACATTGGTAACTTTATCAATTAAATTATCAGCCTCTCTAAAATCAGTACTATTAATTATATCTACGATATCATCATCAGTTTTATATAAGTTGGTATCACCAAGCATTATTAAATTTTCATTCCAAAAATGCTTTTTCTTAAGCTTTTCTTTTATGGCCTCCATCAAAAGCCTTACCTCTTCTTTTCTAATTTTCTTGCCTTTATCTGAATCTCCTGGTTGTAAATGAACATTTAGTAATGAAAAAGACTTCCAACCTGCCATAAATCCAGTAATTGCAGGTGACCTTTTTAATTGTTTGACCGCTGAGTTCTTTGTTAGTTTATCCCAAAGTACTATCTCTCCTGATAATCCGGAAGGTTTTACTTTTCTCTTGTCAAAGATGTATGCGAATCGTTCTTTATTTCCATCAGTTCCTTCAGTAATATCTGTAATTGTATAACTCCAATTACTCCCAAGCAACTTCATGATAATGAACAAATCATCCAAACTCGATTTTACTTCTTGTATGGCCACCAAGTCAAATCTATTTATTACCTCAGCGATATAAAAATAGGAATCTGGAATTCGCTCCTTTAATTGACCAAATTCTTTGATATTCCATGAGGCTAGTAAAAGGCTATTGTCTAAATTTTTACTTGGTATTTTTTCACTAAGGTCCACTCTTAAATCTAAAATGTCCTTAATTATTCTTTTCCTATCTGGGTTTTTAAGTGATGGAAAAATTAAAGCGTAGTCAATTTTTTTGTCATCTGAAATTGGGCGAAGGTCATTGTACCATGGCATAATTGTGGGGTTTTTTTCTTGAAAAAGTATGGTTTAGCAACTAAAATTCTATAAAACACTGCAATATACATTAAGAACTAATAGAAGTCAAGGGGAATTTCCCCTTTTTTTACACGGGCTTTTTCCTGTTTTAAAATTTTCTTATAAATACAATTGTGCCCCATATGTATAGTTCTAATAGTGCAAATCTATAATTGTCGTTTTTTAGAGTAACCTCAACGTTTTTAAGTTCTTCTTTTAGTAGTTGCATGTTTTTAATAAAGGTTTCTTTATCCATTCTTGAAAACATCGTTTTGATAACTGCTGGGTTTGTTTTTTTAAAATCCATTTAGACATAATTTTTTATTAATAAAGCTTAGGCGACCGAAACGAGGAAGCAATAGTATCTAGCAAATCCCTTTGCTTTACTATTGCGATGCGTAAATTGCCTAATGGTTTATTATTGAGCGAAACAGGTTAACAGGTTGAGCAAAGCGAACCACTATAAAGGCGAAGCCGACAGCGAGTGCCAAGACCGACACACAACATGGTTTAGTGTTAAAAGTTGTGTGCCACAAATAGAGTTTTTTGGCAATTTTATTGCGTAATACACTTATTTTTAGAAAGGCTTTTTCTGCCTTTATCAAAATACGTGTTTTACTCGCCAGGTAAACCTTGACATCTGTGTTGGTGTATCTTTTATTTCCTATTGGACAATTATATAAAATACCAACATAGATTTCGGGGTTTAAAAACTCTTTGCCCGATCAAGCATTGAGGGCAATGTGCTTTATGGCTTGCAATAAAAGTGACAAAAGCGTTGTATGCAGTAGGTCTTGGCAAATGCAGGCGAGCCCAATTAAATAGCGGTTACACCCAATAAAAAGTTGTGCGAAAGCACACCTTAAAGGGTTTGGGTGTAAGAGTAGCTATGGGTGAGTACGAAACATTACACAGTACAAGAAACGAACGGACTTTTGCCGACCGAAGGTGAGGCAGAGGGATTGATGCAAGGCAAATTTCCAATTTGACGGCACGTTTTTGTACAGGGATAATGTTTGGTATGAACACCGCTTAACCTGTTAGCGTGGAGTGCAACGGAACGGGAGCGACCTAAGGGAGCGAGGGGAATTAGCATAAATTATTATATGTGTATATTATTAATTTTAAATTACAATTTTATTAGTTTTTTCGTACTCTTTTCAGTTATTACTTAACCCTTCCTCCAAATCATTATCGTTCAAACGTTTGGAGAAATTTGTCAAAAACAAGAATGATTAAATGGTAAGTATAAAATAATTAGGTCAAACGCCCTAATTTATATATATTTGTAATTCATATTATTTTTAATGATAACTAAACAACGTATAATTAGCCAAGCCATAGAATCTTACAATGCATTCGGTGTTACTAATGTTACCAGTCGAGATATAGCTAAATTGCTAAATATTAGCCATGGTAATTTAGATTATCATTTCCCCAATAAAGAAGCCTTACTCCTAGCTATTTATAAGAAAATGAAAAAAGATGCTTCTAAAATTTATGACGAAGAACATATATTGCAAGACCCATTCACGAATTTCAATAAACTATTATTAGGACTTGAAACATTTCAAAAAAAATATCAATTCTTTAATTTAGATATTCTTGAAATTTCAAGAAAATACGAAAAAGTTAGTATTCTTCTGAATAAAACATTTCAAATTCGTAGATCGCAAATGGGAGTTTTCTATAAAGCGTTTATGGATTTAGGTTATTTAAAGGAAGAAACTACTCCTGGCATGTATGTGCATTTACAGCATACTGTGAGAATACTAATTACGTTTTGGTGTTCCCAAAAAGAAATACTTTCCTATAACGAAGACATTCAAAAAACGTCAATGTCAACCTATATATGGGAGTTATTGTTGCCACACATGACTAAAAAAGGTTTAAATGCATATCAAGAACTTCCATTGATAAACGTATAAAAATATGAATTCTATTTCCAGCATAGATTTAACAATTATAGTAATCTATTTATTGGCCATTGTCATTATAGGTCTATGGTACAGTCGTAAAAAAAAGAATACCAGTGAGGGTTATTTTTTAGCGGGAAAATCGCTAACATGGGGTGTTATAGGTGCCTCGCTTTTTGCCTCCAATATCTCGACCGTACATTTGGTTGGGTTGGCAGAATCTGGTTTTAAAGATGGTATCGTATGGGGTAATTTTGAATGGTTTTCTGCCTTTGAACTTATTATTTTAGCTTTTATCTTTATCCCGTTTTATTTACGGACCAAAATCACCACACTTCCTGAATTTCTTGAAAAAAGGTATGATAGTCGCTCAAGAGTAATACTTGCTATTTTTAGTATTATGGCAGCACTGTTTATGCACATAGGGGTTAGTTTTTATGCTGGAGCCGTTGTATTTGAGAATATGTTTGGGGTTAATATATTTACTTCCATAGTAATTATTGCTGTAGCTACTGGTATTTATACTGTTATTGGTGGATTAGTTTCTGTAGTAATAACAGAAACGGTTCAAACTGTAATACTTATCTTAGGTTCGCTAACCATTACTGTATTGGCTATGTATCAGCTACCAGAAGTTGGTATAAATAGTTACGAAGCCTTAAAAGAAGCGGTAGATCCAGACCGTCTTAAAGCAGTAAGTTTCAATGAAACTAAAAAAGGATTTACTTTCCTCGACATGCTTTTCGGGCATTTAGTATTAGGAATATGGTACTGGTGCACAGATCAAACCATAGTGCAGCGTGTACTTGGAGCAAAATCGGAAAAACAAGCTAAATTAGGGGCATTATTTGCTGGTTTTCTTAAAATATTACCAGTATTCATTATGGTAGTACCTGGTATTTTAGCCTTTGCTTTATTTAAAGATGATATTGGCATAGATACAAAAAGTGTATTGCCTACAATGATATTAAAATTAATGCCTGTAGGTTTAAAAGGACTAATGGTAGCTGCTTTATTAGCAGCTGTAATGAGTAGTGTTGCAGCAGCATTAAACAGTTGTTCTACATTAATAGTTTATGATGTTTTTGAGAAACTAAAACCAGGATTATCTGATACTAAAAAGATTCGTATAGGGCAAATAACGAGTGTGGTTGTTTTGGTTCTTGCTGTAGCCTGGTCACCTTTTCTTGGAGATTTAGGAGCTATTTTCGAATTGATAAATCAAATGTTTAGCATATTTGCACCATCTATTGTCGCCGTATTTTTATGGGGGATACTTTCTAGAAAAGGGACAGCTAATGCTTCTTTTTGGACTTTATTAGGGGGTAGTTTATTTGCCGGAACCGTATTCTTAATAGAAAAATATGCAACCATTAATGGTATTCAAAACTATATTTCCAACCCTGAAGGATTAGGAATTCATTGGCTACGACAAGCCTATATTTACTTTATCGTTTCTTCAGTTATTTATGCTTTAGTAACTTATTTTGATAAGTCTGTGCAAAACATTCCAGAAGAATTCTATTTAAAAACAAAATCCTCATCTAAAATAGTAAACCGTTTAACAATGCTATTGGTAGGTGTTATGTTAATTATTTATATCATTTTTTATTAATCATTTATGAATAAGAAGGAGGTTGTAAAGCGATTCTGTTTTGTATTAGATAAACAAGTTTTAAAAGACAACTTTTTACAAGTTTTTAAGACGATAATAAAAGAGGAGTTTACATGTAACATGAATCAGTTTGAAATCTTTGAAGGAGATAATTCTTTTTTTAGTATTGTAGATATTGATTCAAAAACTGATGTAATTACTATTTAAAATGGCATTGAAAAGCGAATAAAACAGAGTGATGTATTGAATTTAAATACTGTAATTATACCTGAACGAATTTTTAAAAAAGTTCCTATGAATGATTACACGGTAGAAAAAATAAATGAATTGACTTATTAACATAAATTCCGTATCTTAAGCCTTTAAATATAAAGGTATGGAACAATTTAAAGGTAAAATATACTAAACTTTGTAAAAGAACTACCCAATGATGATAAATGTAGGGAATATTTAGCAAAGTACAAATGGCAAGATGGCTTTAAATGTAGCAAATGTCAAGGAGAAAAAGGTTGTATGAAAAAAGATTATAAATATCATTGTTATAGCTGCCATCATGTAGAAAGTTCAACAGCAAACACGTTGTTTCACAAGGTTAAATTTGGCTTACAAAAAGCATTTTGTATGGTATTTGAAATGACCACAAGCAGTAAAAGTTTATCCAGTGTTCAGCTAGGAGAACGCTATGGGGTTAGTCAAACTTCTACATGGTTTTTTATGCAAAAAGTTAGAAAAGCTATGCAAAGCAGCAAGAAATATCCTTTAGAAGACTTGGTTCATGTAGATGAATTTACAGTTGGAGGAAAAGAAGATGGAAAACAGGGAAGAAGTTATGATACAAAAAAGAAAAAGGCAGTAATAGCGGTTGAATCAACAGGAAAACATCAAGTCAAGCGTGTCTATATAAAATCTATTGATGATTATTCATGTAAATCATTAACACCAATTTTTGAAGAACATATTTCAACTTCTGCAAAAATATTTACAGATAAATGGAGAGGATATGGACCTCTAAAAGAAGCCTATAATATCACACAAGTTAAAAGTGATAATGGAAAGAATTTTAAGAAACTGCACATTATTGTTCATCAAGTAAAGTCATGGCTCAGAACAATACAAACACATGTAAGCAAAGAACATATCCAAAAATATTTTGACGAGTATTCTTATAGAATAAATAGATCGCAATCAAAGAAAACAATTTGGCATAATATGATTATCAAAATGATAAAACACAAACCTATTACCCAAAAACAAATTATATGGAAACTAAATTAATAAGTCAATAAATGAATATAAAAGAACCGTAATGAACTTAGAACTTCGAAACGATTCCGAGTTGCTTAAGGCGTATAAAGATATCCATAAACCAGAAAATATATGGCCGAAAATTTTAGTTAATATGGACACTATAGGCATAAAAAACATGGAGCTTTATCTTAAGAATTATCAAGCATTTTTATTAATGGATACCACTTTAGGGTTCGATATGGAAAAAGACGGGGAAAGATGGGTCAACTTACCAAGGGAAAAAGAATGGCAAGAATATGTGGCTAAATTTCAAAAAGTCGATGCCAATAGTAAGGCCGTAGAAAAGTGGAAAGTAATGAAACAAATAGCACAATAATGACCTTAAACCAACAACCGGAATTGCCCAAAAATCCGTTACCGATAGTTATTATTGGGTCTGGCGGCATTATAAAGGACGCCCACTTACCGGCCTATACCATGGCGGGCTTTAGCGTGTTGGGCATTTATGACAAAACAATACACAAAGCAGAAGCCATAAAAGAGGAATTCGATATTGTTGAACATGTGTACGATACCCTGGAAGAGCTTATAACCGAAGGCGAAAAGCACAACGCCGTGTTCGATTTGGCACTTCCGGCAAACCTATACGCCGAAATTTTAGATCAATTGCCAGATGGTACCCCCGTGCTAATTCAAAAGCCCATGGGCGAAAATTTGGAAGAAGCCAAACAGATTCTGGAAATATGCAACAGAAAAAAGCTCATTTCGGCAGTTAATTTTCAATTGCGATTTGCCCCTTACAACATTGTTGCAAGAGAAATGATAAATAAAGGTCTAATAGGCGATGTGTACGATATGGAACTTATGGTATGTGTATATACACCATGGCACTTATGGGATTTCCTGTTTCAGCTACCAAGGGTAGAAATTTTATACCATAGTGTACACTATTTAGATTTGATAAGAAGTTTTTTAGGCAATCCAATAAATATTTATGCCAGCACTATAAAGCTTCCTAAAATGAAAGATTTGTCATCCACCAGAACCACTATGATTTTGAATTATGACGAATATACGCAAGCACGGGTTATAACCAATCATGGTCATGAATTTGGATTGCAGCACCAACAGTCTTATTTTAAAATAGAAGGCACAAAAGGTGCCATTAAAATACGTATAGGTTTGTCAATGGATTATCCAAAAGGGTTACCAGCAAAATTTGAATATAAATTATTGAATGATAAACAAGAAAACTGGAAGGAAATAGAAATTAAAGGAGGCTGGTTCCCGGAAGCCTTTGTAGGTACAATGGCAGGACTGCAAAGGCATGTCTTGGACAAAAACGTACCGCTACCGCATAGTACGGCAGACGCTTACGAAACCATGCGATTGGTTGAAGCGGCCTATACATCAAGTGAAATGGGAGGCGTTCCATTATCAAGCATCAAATAAAAATCTATAATAACTGATAAAATTCTTAAACTGATGAAATTCTTAAAAATCCTGACATTAAAAATCCTACCTATCGTCTTGATATTTGGTTGTGCGAATATGGAGAAAAATAAGGATAAAAAAACAGAAAAAAAGTTATTTGAACCCACCGTAGCATCTCTGAGTCAATACGAAACTCCAGAATGGTATTCTGATGCGAAATTTGGAATTTACTGCCATTGGAACGCCCAATCCGCTTCAAAAAGTGGCAATAGCGGATGGTATGCCCGCCATATGTACCAAGAAGGGCATCCTGCTTATAACGACCACCTTAAAAATTGGGGGCATCCTTCAGAAGTTGGGTATAAAGACATTATACAAGCTTGGAATCCTGATAAATTTGATGCTTCGCGTTGGATTAAGCTTTTTAAAGATGCGGGTGCAAAATATGTATTGACCATGGCAGTGCATCACGATAATTTTGATTTTTGGGATTCTAAATACCAACCCAGATGGAACTCATTGAATTACGGCCCTAAAGTTGATGTATGCAAAGAAATGCGAGACGCCTGTTTAAAAGAAGGCATTCGTTGGGGTGTACGTACGCATTTAGGCAGAACCTATAGCTGGTTTCAAACCAATAAAGGAGCTGATAAAAAAGGTAAATACAAGGGTGTTCCTTACGATGGAAATGACCCTGAGTATGAAGATTTATATCTGGAAAAAGCAACTCCAGATCAAATAGGTGAAGAATACAATCAAATTAGACATCCGTTAAAGCCTTCCCAAAAATGGGTCGATCACTGGAAAAATAGAATGTTCGACCTTATAGACAATTACCATCCAGATCATATGTATTTTGACGGGGCACTTCCTTTTATGAACGATAAAGGTCAAGCCGGATTAGATGTAGTAGCTCACTACTACAATCATAATGCGTCGCGTCATAATGGCAAAAACCAAGGCGTTATGGTAATTAAGGATATCGAAGACCATGGGTTTTTCTACGATAAGATATCAAGTGTCGTTTTAGAGCGAACCCGAGAAAATAATATTGTTTACCCGCCAAAGGAAACCGAAAACTCAACTGGCCCTTGGTTTTATACAGGGAACGAAACAGGATACCGCACCTCTAAAAGTCTATTGGATGAAATGATAGACGTAGTCTCCAAGAACTGCAATTTTGTTTTAAATGTTCCGCCCAGGCCCGACGGTACTTTTGATAATCAATCCTTGAAAATTCTTAAAGATTTTGGGGTATGGTTGCGAAAAAATGGAAAATCTATTTACAGTTCCCAACCATGGCATACATTTTCCGAAGGAGATATTCGATTTACAACCAACAAAGAAAATCTATATGCCATTGCCTTAACGAAACCTTCTTCAAAAATGCTTTTGCAATCCTTACGATCTTGGAAAGCAGAAGACATAAAATCAATACAAATTGGCTTTGATACACCAGTAGATTGGAGAATCACCGATGAAGGATTAGAAATTTCAATACCTGAGGAGGGGTTAGAAGAAGAGTTGGCATATGTTTTTGAAATTACTTGCACAAAGTTGGTTTCAGAACTTCCTTATAGCAAGACCGAAATACAATCGATAGAAGATGAAAATGAAAAGAATAAGAAGAAATACGGAGCGGATGGCAACGGAGGTGAAGCATTGCCCACACGTAAAAACAAAGAATAAATTTAGAACATAAAATGAATATCATGAAATTATTAAAAATAGTGAGCATATTACTAACACTAACGATTAATTATAATGTAAATGCACAACATTTTGGTGGTGGTGAAGCCAATCCAGATTTAAAAACCAATTCGGAAGCTTTAAAAAACTTTCAAGACATGCGTTTTGGTATGTTTATTCATTGGGGGCCGGTAGTCCTTCGAGGAACGGAAATTAGTTGGTCACGAGGCAAAGAAGTACCTATAGATGATTATGACAATTTGTATAAAGAATTTAACCCGGTATTGTTCAATGCCGCCGATTGGGTAAAAGCCGCCAAAGATGCCGGTATGAAATACATTGTCCTCACCACCAGACACCACGATGGGTTTTGTCTTTGGGACAGCAAGTACACCGATTACGATATGGCAAGTACCCCTTACGGCAAAGGTGTGGTAAAAGAACTTGTAGAAGAATGTAAAAAGCAAGATATTGTTTTTGGAGCCTATTACACCATTTGTGATTGGTATCACGAAGATTACCCGGTAACGTACCCAGCGGACGATTACAAATTTCACTTAGAAAAGGAGATAACAAATCCAGAGGTTAAAAAACGAATGGACAACTATGTCGTCTATATGAAAAACCAGTTGAAAGAACTGATTGACGATTACGACCCCGCGTTCATTTGGTTCGATGGCGAATGGGAATGGGCATGGACCCATGAAATGGGCATGGACATGTACAAATATTTACGTGGTCTCAAAGACGACCTATTGATTAACAATAGAGTGGATAAAGGGCGTGAAGGAATGTCCGGCACAACTAAGAGTAATAAGTTTGCGGGCGATTACGCCACCCCCGAACAGGAAATAGGAAAGTTCGACAATAAAAATGCATGGGAGTCCTGTATGACCATTGCCAATCAGTGGGCGTGGAAAGCCAACGATAAAATGAAATCAAAAAAAGAATGCATCCAAACTCTTTTGCGAACCGTTGGTGGCGATGGCAACCTCTTGTTCAATGTAGGCCCCATGGCGGACGGTCGTATAGAACAACGTCAAATAGACCGCCTTAAAGAAATGGGCGACTGGCTTAAAATAAACGGGGAAGCCGTTTACGGAACCCGAGGTGGTCCATACCTGCCTACCGAATACATGGTAAGTACCCATAAGGGAAACAACATTTATCTGCACCTGCTCAACAAAGAAGATGCGACACTTGCCCTGCCCATCGTAAAGGGCATCAAGATAAAAAAGGTCTATTTTTTGGACGGAAAAACCCCGTTGAAATTTAATCAAGAGAAAAACACGATTAACATTGGTTTGCCAAAAATGCTGCCCGATGACATCGCCTCCGTAATCGTTTTGGAATTGAACAAAACGGCAGCAACTATCGACGTTATTAATAGAATGAATTATTAAATGAATGAGACAACTATAATAAAAAAAGCGACCGCATCGGACAAGCAATTTCAATTAAATAACGGTGCGGGTTCTGATGCCATACACACAACCCCTATATACGCCTATGCGGTATGCAGATTGGAAACGGATACCAATATAGAAGGTATTGGGTTGGCCTTTACTCTGGGCAAGGGGAATAATTTGGTATGTCAAGCCATAGAACATTTAACAAAACATGTTGAAGGTAAGGAAATTAACGAGCTAATGGCCAATTTTGGAGCCACTTACAAAGTCATGGCCGAAGACCCTAATTTTAGGTGGTTGGGCCCTCATAAAGGCGTGGTACATTTAGCTTTGGCATCAGTTGTAAATGCTTGTTTCGATCTTTGGGCAAAATCTAAAGATGTACCGCTTTGGAAATTGCTCATCGATTTACCGGCCGAAGCAATTGTAAAAACACTAGACCTTTCTTATTTAGAAGAAGTGATGACGCGTGAGGAAGCCCTATCGATACTTACTGAAAACGCACGGACAAAACACGAAAGAACGGGTGTTTTAGATACAGGATATCTAGGGTACGATACGTCTATTGGATGGTTTAACTATAGCGATGAAAAAGTAAAGGCCAACATCGGTAAAGCTATGGATGCAGGTTTTACCGCGATGAAACTCAAAGTGGGCTCCGATGACATAAAACGGGATATCCGTAGGGCAAAACTGGTACGGGAAACTGCGGGAGACAAAGCCACTATTATGCTAGATGCCAACCAACAGTGGAATTTGCCCAAAGCTATAGAAATTTGTAACGAGCTCAAAGAAATAAATCCCTATTGGGTAGAAGAACCAACGCACCCCGACGATGTATTGGCCCATGTAACCTTGGCCAAAGAAATAGCACCTATAAAATTGGCCTTGGGTGAGCATGTACCCAATAAAATCATCTTTAAAAACTTTTTACAATCCGGTTGTATGAGTTTTAATCAAGTAGATGCCGTACGCGTAGGCGGTATTTCGGAATTTATAACAATAAGTTTGATGTCCAAAAAGTTTGGCGTACCCGTTGTACCGCATGTGGGCGATATGGGGCAGATACACCAACATATGGTGCTGTTCAATCATATTGCTATGGGCCACGAAGCACTATTCTTAGAGCACATTCCGCATTTAAAACAATATTTTAAAAATCCGGCACAAGTAGTTGACGGTTTTTATCAAATACCACAACACCCAGGAATGAGTACTGATTTTAATGATTAGCAACTAAAATATTTATATACTATGAAATTTATTTTTTTGGTTTTAGTATCTTTTTTGCTTACAAGAGTATTCAATTTTATAGACTAACTAAGGTATAGGTAATTTAAAGAATAGAATTTCTCCTGAAAAATAAATGTTTGGATTTACTTCTTTATTTTGTAGTATTTCTAGTTCATCATTTAATTTAATTAATGTCTTAGAACGTTTTGGAAAAGCTGATTCCAAATAGCTTTCTAGTTTGATTATTTGATTTTGAGTTTGATTGTATTCAAAGCTATTTAGGGAATCGCTTTGAAGTTTATTCCTTAGGAGTTTTAACTTAGATATGGAATGGTAATATTTAAAATTGCTGTATTGTAAATTATCCTCTTCAAGTTCAATTTTATATTGTAGTTCGGTTATTTGAAGTTCTAATTTATGATTTAAGCTATCTATATATGACGATACAAAATGAAGATTGTATTCATTCTGTATATCGAAATAGGTTGCTCGATTTAATTTTTCTTTTGTAATTACCTCAACTTGTTGGTTAGCGAAAATCTTTCCTTCAGCTATAAATTTATTTGAAAGTATATTGTTTAAACTGTCTATTGAGATATTATCGAAATTGATTGTATTTACCGATAAAACTTCTTTCGTTTTTTTAGGTGTTAGGGAATTGATTATTTGCCCTTGACCGTTGTCAGACAAATGAATTAGGGTATCACCTAAAATATAACATTGAAATAAATCGGCATAGATTAAATAACCTGTTCCCTGATAATTATTTTGAAATACATTAAAATCGTAGGTAACATCCAATAAGATATTTGAATTCTCAAACTCTCTATGGAGGTGTGTAATATCATTGAACTTTTTATTATACGTAAACCAAAATCCGTCTTTAAAAAGGTCTTGGAGAAAAATGGTTGATAGTGAAAAGATAAACAACACAATTCCCTCCTGTTTCATATTACCAGTACGAATTCTGAGTTCTACATTGGCAGGAATAACACAGGGATTACGATAAAAAGGATAAAACAAGGGAATGCCTTGAATGGTAAACATATCCAATAAAAAATGAGAGAAAATAGCAAAGAATACAATGAGAGATAGTTGGTGATTGTCACTTTCTATGAGTTGAAAGTGTTCTAGCATATAGATTATTGCTGTGATAGATAGTAAAAATATTGCACTATGGGTAATAGTTCGATGTCCATATTTTACACTAATCCATTTTGCCAGTGGATAAACGCATTTTCCGATGATACTTTTGGTGTGATCTATGTCTGGCAATAAACTTCCAATTATTGTAGCAGTAATGAATATTGGGTTCTCGAAAATATTGGTATTCCATAGTGAACAAAAAATACCTGTTATAACAATTCCTCCAGCTAAATGATTGGGTGCGGTCATTTAGCATTACTCAATTGGTAATGGTTGCTGTCAAGTTCTTTTATTTTTCCCATTAAGATTCCTGTAAAAGATGATTGACTCAGATACACTTGTTTGACTACAAACATTTTGGGTTTGATTCTTATTTTGGTATCATCAAGAATAATCTTATCACCCATTGATGGTTTCTTAGAAGTGTGTAGTTGACCTATTTCTTTATCATTTTGATCGATTAATCTGAAATTGAAAAATAAGTGGTCTGTATGTTCTGCAACTATGCCGTAAACTGTGTTGTAAATCCATTTTTTGTACATGATGTTTTGTTTTTAATTAATACTTTGTTGGTATAGTTGATATTTGGTCAAGACCCCTCCGTTAACCCCTCCGTCCTTTATGTTTACGTGAGAATTAATGTTTTCTGCCGGACACCTCCCCTTGAAAATAAGGGGAGGAGCTTTGAATTCTACTTCTGTTTATAACTGTG
>NZ_JAXKVV010000034.1:0-24694 GCF_034296135.1 Aureibaculum koreense | reverse complement strand
GCTACAAGATAAAATTACTGAGATGGTAAACCAACTAACTCCTGAACTTATAAAATCTATCACCAGTTATCAATTATACACTAAAACATTTTTTGAGTATTTTTAAATCAGAAATGGTATAATGTTTCGTATTCACCCATAGCTACTCTTACATCCAAACCCTTTAAGGTGTGCTAACGCACGATTTGTGGGTTGGGTGTAACCGCTATTTAATTGGGCTCGCCTGCATTTGCCAAAACCTACTGCATATACTGTTTTGTCACTTTTATTGCCATCCATAAAGCACATTGCCCTCAATACTTGATCGGGCAAAGAGCTTTTAAACCTCGAAATCTATGTTGGTATTTTATATAGTAGTCCCATAGGAAATAATAGATATGCCAACATAGATGACAAGGTTTACCTGGCGAGTAAAACACGTATTTTTATAAAGGCAGAAAAAGCCTTTCTAAAAATAAGCGTATTACGCAATAAAATCGCCAAAAAAGTCTATTTGTGGCACACAATTTTTAAATCTAAATCACTTTGTGTGTCGGTTTTGGCACTCGCCGGCGGCTTCGCCTTTATAGTGGTTCGCTTCGCTCAACCTGTTAACCTGTTCCATCCAGTAATAAACCATTAGGCAATTTACGCATCGCAATAGTAAAGCAAAGGGGTTTGCTACATACTATTGCTTCCTCGTTTCGGTCGCCTAAGCTTTATTAATAAAAAACTATGTCTAAATGGATTTTAAAAAAACAAATCCGGCAGTTATCAAAACAATGTTCTCACAAATGGATAAAAAAACATTTATCAAAAACATGCAATTATTAAAAGAAGAACTTTCAAATGTTGAGGTTACCTATAGAAATCGAAATTATAGATTGTCTTTATTGAATTTGTACAGATGGGGTGTTAATTTTTATTTGAATAAGTTTAAAAAATAATCAAAGCCTTTTTAAGAATTTAATAATTAGCAATACAAGTTCCTTAACTATCAAAATTGGCATTAAAAACAATTTCTCATATTGTTTCATTTTATGATCATAATGGTTGTTATAACGCCTATCTTTTTTCATCCTTTAATTTACAAAAAAGAACACGAAAAAAGTAAAATTTGCCTCCTAAATTCCTAATAAAGTTAGGTTGCATTTGCACTAAAAACAATAGGCAACATTATACTTATTTTGTTGCATTACCCTATATCCATATATATTTTATTAACACGTTAGATTTATAAATACTCATGAAAGAAATTAATTTTCGTCTACAGGGATTAAGTCAACAATTATACAGAGGTAAGTAAATCTGAAAATTTGACCAAATCCGTTAAGGGAAGTCCGAACTTGTTTTTTAACTGAACGAAAAAATAGTCAAATTTACAGTTAACCTATGATTCGAAAAGAGTTAGTGTTATTAATAAATCGACGGCAACTTTATCTTCAATTTCTTGCACATATTAAACCCATAACTTAATTTTACCAGCGAAATTAGAAACAAAGTTTGGTAAAATAAAAGATACCTATTCGGTTACCTGTTGATTTTGTTAATAACTATTTGGGTGAATACTAAAGCATTACAGAAAAAAGGATAGTTCCTCTTTCTCCGCAAAAGGAAACCCATAACGGATGTTGTGGGTTTTTTGTTTTCCAAAAACGTCGAAAGTTTACTTTCGTAAGTGATTGGAAAACAAAAAACAGACATGCAAAGCATGTTGTTGTTTTCATGTTTGCTCCGGGATTCCCTATTGGGTATCACGACCAGTGGGAGTAACACTTTTATTCACTACAGCGTTGGTAAAGGTGGCCTAAATTCAAATTCACTATATTTGTTACAACGGCTTAGCAATACAACTTGGCTTTATAGACAAACTAACCATATATTATAACAGTTTTAATCTTTAAAAACTAGCGTTATGAAATATACTAAGCTCCTTTATTTGTTTGTATCAATCGTTCTGGTTTCTTGTAGCAATAATGACGATACTCCTAAAACCCCAGAAACTTCAATTACCAAAATAAGCGTTGAAGGTAAAAAGTTTGTAGATGCAGAAGGGAAAACGTTTTTTCCTTGGGGATTTAATTACACAAACCAAGCAAATGGCGTTGGGTTATTGGAGGATAATTGGGCAAACGACAATGTTTGGAAAACCATTCAAGAAGACTTTTTAGAGATGAAAGCAATTGGAGCGAATATTATTCGTATTCATTTGCAATACCATCAATTTATGTTGGACGCAAACACGCCTAATCCCGACGCTTTAAACCGATTAAAAGCCTTAGTTGATTTTGCAGAAGTAAACAATATTTATTTAGATGTAACGGGCTTAGCCGCCTATAGAAAAAGTGACCAACCATCATTTTATAATAACCTAACTGATGAGGAACGTTGGAATACCCAAGCGTTGTTTTGGCAAAATGTTGCAGAAAAAATAGGAGGTAGCCCTGCCGTATTTGCCTATAACCTAATGAATGAACCCGTGGTTTCTGTAGGCTGTGATGGCACAGACAATTGCGAATGGTTGCCAGGCGATGGTTTTGGAGGTTATCATTTTGTTCAAAACATAACACGAACACCAAGAAATGAAGCTGCTCCAACTATGAAGGCATGGATGGCAACATTAACACAGGCTATTCGGGCAAAGGACAGTAAAACACCTATTACGATTGGGTTTTTATTTATTGGGAATTTCAACCAATTTGCAACGGATTTAGATTATCTAAGTACACACTTATATCCTAAATCTGGGGAAGTGGACAAAACCATTAATCAAGTGTTGAATAATCAAGGTAATGTACCCATTGTGATTGAAGAAACTTATAATTTAGCATGTAATGTCTCAGAATTACAGCAGTTTTTAGACGGTATTGATGGTAAGTATCAGGGTTTGATGGGGCATTATTTTGGTACGCCATTAAATCAGCTAGATGATACTAATATCAACGAAGCTATTCAAAAGAATTTCTTGGAATTTTTTATAAAAAATAATCCAAATTAACAGATAAGTTTTAATTCTTTCCAAAAACAGCATCTTATAAAATATCGGACTGGTCTGAATTATAAATTCTCTATGTGAAAAATTTATAATTATCTATCCAACAATCACATTCAAATACATTAAAAACTTAAATTTACAGGTAAATTAATATATAAGATATGGAACTTTTCAAAAAAATGAAGCAAATTACCCATCTGATGAAAAATATAGATTTTAATGAATTGGGTAAGATTTCAGAAAAAATAGATTTGCCAAAAATAATGAAATCTGTAGGTGAATTAGACGATGCACAATTGAAAGGTTTGACTAAAATGTTGACAGAAAAAGCAAAAAAAGGACAACATAAATTACCACCTATAGACGGTGATTTTTATGATTATGATTTAAAGCTCACACAAGAGCAACGCGAAATTCAAATGAAGGTTCGTAATTTTATGGAGACAGAAATAGAACCCATTGCCAATTATTACTGGAATAGGGCAGAATTTCCTATGGAAATCATTCCTAAATTGGCAAAACTGAATATTAGCGGAGTAGCCTATGAAGGTTATGGTTGCCCCGCATTACCATTTATTATGGAAGGTATTATTGCGGAGGAAATTGCCCGTGTAGATGTTTCTATTTCCACTTTTTTTGGCGTTCATAGTGGTCTCGCTATGGGGTCTATTTACCTCTGCGGCAGCGAGGAACAAAAACAAGAATGGTTGCCTAAAATGCAAAAAATGGAGGCCATTGGTGCGTTTGGATTAACAGAGCCGAATGTAGGCAGTGGCGTTGCGGGAGGTATGGAAACTACTTGTAAAAGGGTAGGGGATGAATGGATTTTAAACGGACAAAAAAAATGGATTGGCAATGCCACGTTTGCAGATGTAATTATTATCTGGGCTAAAGATGTAGATGACAATCAAGCCAAAGGTTTTTTAGTTCGAAAAGGTAATCCTGGTTATAAAGCAGAAAAAATTGAAGACAAAATGGCGTTGCGGACTGTACAAAATGCATTGATTACCATCACCGATTGTAAAATACCAGAAAGTGATCGTTTACAAAAAGCAAATTCGTTTAGAGATACTGCCAAGGTTTTACGGATGACAAGAGCTGGAGTGGCTTGGCAAGCATTGGGTTGTGCCAGAGGTGCTTACGAAAGTGCGTTGAAATATACTAAGAAGCGAGAGCAATTTGGAAAACCCATTGCAAAATTTCAGTTGATACAAAATCATTTGGTGGAAATGCTAGCCAATTTAACCGCCATGAAGGCCATGGTTTATCGCCTTTCTGAATTGCAAGATCAAGGGTTGTTGACGGATGAACATGCTTCACTCGCCAAAGTATTTTGTTCTATGCGTACAAGGGATGTGGTAAGCAGAGCTCGCGAAGTAATGGGCGGTAATGGTATTTTATTGGAATATGATGTGGCCCGTTTTGTGGCAGATGCTGAAGCCATTTATTCTTATGAAGGTACTAAAGAAATTAACACCTTAATTGTAGGAAGGGCAATTACGGGCTATAGTGCATTTGTTTAGTAGTATAATTCTAACCGCACAATAGTGATAAACAAGTTAAATTTACATCCACTACGAGAATAAATTGTTAAATAGGATTAATTTTAAGCTGTTTTAGTTTCCTTTTAAACACAAATACCCTGCAATCAGATGATTATTTATCTGATTACGTATTTTAAAAAAATACTATCTTAGGCACAGGAATAACAACAATATAATGCCTAATAAATCCAAATCCAGTTTCTGGCTAGACCTTATCACTCAATTTGTTGATCTTTTTTTAAAAAGTTCAAATAAAAGAAAAAGAACTTGGCACCAACATGTGGTTCCGTATGAAGACCGTTGGGTAGTACGTCGCGAAGGGAACAAACGCATCACTTCCAAACACAATTACCAAGATACCGCCATTAGAAAAGCCAAAAGCCTGGCCAAAAAATACAAAGCTGATGTCATTATCCATAGAGAAGACGGCACCATTAGAGACCGAATTAGCTACGATTAAAAAAGAACATGAATCCTAAAAGTAATTAAAAAATGAAAAAACTGACTACTTTAATATTACTAATTACATTTTTGTTCGTTAGCTGTAACCAAATTAAAGAAAAACAGAATACTGCAAAGTCTATACACACTACAAAGCCCAATGTAGTTATTATATTTATTGACGACGAAGGGTATGGCGATGTAGGTTGTTATGGTGCAACGGGTTTCCGAACCCCTAATATAGATCAGATGGCAAGCCAAGGTATGAAGTTCACGAATTTTTACTCCGCTCAACCCGTATGTAGTGCTTCACGTGCCGGTCTGTTAACAGGTTGCTACCCGAATAGAATTGGATTTTCAGGGGCTCTATTTCCACAAGATACCATTGGCATGAATACGGCAGAATTAACCATTGCCGAAATGTTTAAAGAACAAGGCTATGCCACCGCTTGTTTTGGGAAATGGCATTTAGGCTGGCAAAAAGAATTTCTTCCGTTGCAACATGGTTTCGATGAGTATGTGGGTTTACCCTATTCTAATGACATGTGGCCACATAGCAATGTTACAGGCGAAAGATGGCCATCCGATAAAGGAGGTGATTATCCCGATCTTCCTTTAATAGAAGGAAATGAAATTAAAGAAAACATTACGAGTCTAGAAGATCAGGATAAATTGACAACATTGTATACCGAAAAAGCGGTTGATTTTATTAACAGAAATGCGGATACGCCCTTCTTTTTATATGTACCGCACTCCATGGGGCATATTCCGCTCGGGGTATCTGATAAGTTTAGAGGTAAAAGTGAACAAGGCCTTTATGGTGATGTGATGATGGAAATAGATTGGTCAGTAGGAGAAATAAACAAGGCTTTAGAGAAAAATAATATCGCAAAAAATACCATTGTTATTTTTACTACAGACAATGGACCCTGGCTTAATTTTGGAAATCATGCTGGTTCGTCAGGGGGTTTACGTGAAGGAAAAACCACCAGTTGGGAAGGCGGACAACGGGTTCCTTTTATTATTCGTTGGCCAGATAATACGCCAAAAGGCATGGTTAACAATAAATTAGCCTGTGCTATTGACTTATTGCCCACCTTAGCCGCCATAACAAATGGTAAATTATATGATAACAAAATTGATGGTGTTGATATTACCTCACTTTTTAAGGGTGATGTTGAAGCCACCCCACGTGAAACCATTTTGTATTATCACGGCAAAAACAATCTAAATGGGGTACGAAAAGGAAATTGGAAGTTGGTGCTACCGCATACTTACAGATCATATAACACAAAACCCGGAAATGATGGTCACTATGGACAAAGAATAACAACTATTGTGGAGCAACCTGAACTCTATAATATGATGAGAGATCCTGGTGAACAGTACAATGTCATTGAATATTATCCTGAAAAGGTTTCCGAACTCATGGAAGTTGTAGAAAAAGCTAGACAGGAACTGGGGGATTTAAATATTGGAATTGCAAAAGGAAATGAAAATAGGGAAATTGGAAAAGTAGAAAAGTCAAGTATTTGAAATTGTACTATATTTCAGCCTACAATTATAAAGATACTGTTTTTAGAAAAGCCGGACAACTTTTGCTAAGCGTGACTGAATTTTTATAATATATTAATCCGTTGTGGATTAGGGTATTTTAAAAATGAACAACGTCACTTTGAGTGTTTTCTTTTGAGCGATAGCTCAGGAGAAAATGTATCGAGAAGCGATTAAAATAGGGTTAGTATTTTTTAATAGAGAATGTGTAGTTACACAAAGGTTCTCGATACTTTTTTTGTTCCATTATATTGCACAAAAAACACTCGAACTGACATTCTCTATTTTTCAAAGTGCCAAAACACACTACGGGCTAGGGCAATTTAAATTTACTCCAAAAAAAATATAAAATCCACCAAAAAGATTCTTATTTTTAGGCTTTAAACCAGTTCATAGTTAAAAAATAGTCAATCAAGCAAATTCAAATGAAACACGTTAAACTCCTTGCCTTCATATTATTCAGTATGATACTTTTCTTTTCTGCCTGTAAAGACAAGACAAAAACACTTCCCACAAAAACTACAACTCCTAAACCAGTTGCCATAGAGCCACCTCAAAATGCAAGTGGTGTATGGCATTATATCTGTAGCAAACGCTGTGCTGGCGGTTCCGGTGCTGCTGGTAATTGCACAAACTGTGGGTCTCCATTACTACATAATGCCCTTTATCATGGCAATGCGAATACCGCACCAACCGTTGCCCCAACATCTGGAGCTCCTTTTGCTAACCCTCCTGCTGCGGCACCTAGCCAAAATGCAGCTGGTGTATTTCATTATACCTGTAGTAACGGTTGTGCTGGTGGGTCTGGTACGGCAGGCAATTGTGCTACATGTGGTGGTGCCTTGGCACATAACCAAGCGTATCATTAGTAATTTGCAAACTGATGTTAATATTCACCGAAAAGACCACATTATAAGAGACCTAATTAATAGGATGATAAAATGAGCAATATGAAAAAATATATACTGACTGCCCTTACCATTAGTTTATTTATTAATACTACAAGCTTTTCTCAAAATGAAATGAGAATTGGAATCAATGCTGGAGCAAATTATTCAAAATTTAGAGGAAATGAATTGATTGATGAGACTAATGCCGATTTCGGATTTTTAGCGGGTGTCTCTTTAGAGTATTTTTTAAGTGAAAAATTCTCACTTAAAACGAATTTAAATTTTGAACGTAAATCCATTAAAAAGACAAGCAATAATATAGTTGATTTCGAAGGAATGCCAACTGGTGAGATAGAAATTAAAACCAATTATGATTATTTGGTTTTGCCTATGCTTGTCAAATACAAATTCAATGAAACTTCAGGATTCTATGTAAATGGCGGTCCCTTTTTAGGATATCTGTTAAGCAACAAGTCACGTGCCGAAGGATATGATGAAGATGATTTTACTTCATTGTCAAAAAAAATAGATGTTGGGGTATCTATAGGGTTAGGTGCAAAATTTCAACTTACGGGTAAAAATGAATTAGGTATAGAGTTAAGAAATAATTTGGGACTCATAAATACTAGTGATGTCGAAGTGTATAAAGATGGCTCTATAAAATCTAATTCACTAAACTTATTGCTAACTTGGGATTTTGAAATATAAAAAAGAGGATTTTTCCTCTTTTATTGTATAAATTAAAATGTTAAGTTTGTTTTTAGTCGTTAGACAAAATTAATATACTTTTAGCTCATTAGTCTTGACCTGATATTAATGACCAAAGAACACCAAGTTGAAGAAAATCTCTTGAACAAAACTTCAAAGCCAAATTTGAAACACTTAGCCGTGTTCGATTATCTGAAAGCGAATTTTTAGTGAGTAGGGTGCAGAAATGACCCCTCCGTCCTTAATGTTTACCACTAAACTATAATATGTCGGCTGAAAGCCTCCCCTTGACCATCTTCTCCCACCCGAATAGGTTATCGCTTCGCCTTTACCAAAACCATAGCTTACGCCTAAGGTAAAAAAGCGGCCACGTCGGCTATAATCATTCCTTTTTTATGCTGTTTTTGTGCCTACGCTCGGATTGGCTTCAAAAGGGGTTAGTTTAATGTTGAATTTATTAAAATATGCTTCCGAAACTTCTTCAGTAAAACTTTCTACAGCATCTTCGTGAATAATATTTATTGTACAACCTCCAAAGCCACCACCCATCATTCTGGCCCCAATAACGGTATCGTTATTTTTAGAAAAGCCAACTAAAAAATCCAACTCCGGACAACTAACTTCGTAGAGATGTTGCAGGCCTTCGTGGGTTTGGTACATATAATCACCTAATTTTGAAAGTTCTCTATTCTTTAAAGCTTTTACCGAATTTAATACACGATCTTTTTCTTCTACTACATACAAACACCTATTGTAAACAACAGACGGTATTTCAGGTTTAGACGATTCTAACATTTCTATAGAAACATCACGTAAAGAGTTTACCTGTGGAAATTTTTCTTTAATGATAGCCACACCTTGTTCACATTGGCTTCTACGAATGTTGTATTCGCCCGAAGCCAAGTTATGAGAAACATTGGTGTTTAATAACAATATTTTATAAGGTTCAATTTTTATGGGAATATATTCATAATCCAATGATTGACAGTCCAATAAAATAACATGGTCTTTTTTACTCATTACTGAGGCAAATTGATCCATTATACCACATTTTGTACCCACGTAATTATGTTCTGCACGTTGCGATAATTCCACCAAGGTTAATTTGTCTAAATTTAACTTAAACATTTCATTTAAGCCAAATGCCATACCACACTCTAATGCAGCTGATGAACTCACACCAGAACCAACGGGAATGTCACTAAAAAACTCACAATCAAAACCTTGTAATCCATCTGAAAGTTGTTGTATTTCATAAATAACTCCCAGAATATAATTCTGCCATTGCTGGTCACTTTTAGCTACAGCATCCAATTCAAAACTAAAAAGGGTATTAAAATTTTTACTGTGCATGTTGCAGGTGGTTTTACTGCCGTTCTTTTTAAATTTAAACTCAATTTTTTTGTCAATAGCGGTGGGCAATACAAAACCGTTATTATAATCGGTATGTTCACCTATAATGTTTATTCTACCCGGAGAATCTATTATTAAGTCCCAATTGTCTGTATTCATTTTTTAGTTGCCTTTAATACGATCCCAAAGTTCTGACAGTATTTCTTTACCATCCATAGCCCCTTTGGGTACTTCTACAAAGTTAACATTTCCGTCGGTATCTAAATCTATTCTATATTGAAACACAAAATTTTCAGCATCGGGTTTAAAACTTAACAACCCAAAGCGTAAATCGTTATAATATAAATTACCTTCCTTTTCGCTAATGGTAAACCAACCTTTGGAAATGCCAATCATTTCTTGTACTTTTTTATTGTTTTTTAATTCTCCCAACAATTCATGATTTTTAGGATAGGGCTGAAAGAAAATAGGTTTACTATCAAAAAAGGAGTAATGTCCGATTAAAAAATGATCTTTGGTATTCACATTGGCACTCCACAATACCGTATTTAATGCTGAAGGTCTAGTTTGCAATTCGGTATAATCTAGTTTTTGATTTTCAAGGGCATTTTCAAACTTATTATACGCGATACCTTTAAAAACGAAAGTGAGTAGGAGGTAAGCCGTACTGATAATTAACCCTATGTTGTTGTAAAATCGTCTTTTTTTAGAGGTTCGTTTTTGGAACATGGCAAGAATCAGAAAAACTAAAAAAGGCACAGTGTATGAGGGATCAATGACAAAAATAGTTTTAAATGCCAACCTAATATCCAATGGCCAAAATAATTGTGTACCCCAAGTGGTATGGGCATCTAATATGGGATGTGTAATAAATACCCAGAAAAACAACCAAGACCAATTTTTAACATTTTTATATTTCTCATAACGGGTAACCAACCAAGCCATAATGGGAGCAAAAACTACGGAAAAAACAATGGAATGTGTAAATCCCCTATGAAATTTTAACGCCGAAACGGTATCTAAAAATAAAGATGATATAATGTCCAAATCAGGTATTGTTCCAGCAATGGCACCATACAGCATGGCTTTGTTGCCAATCTTTTTACCCAAAACCGCTTCGCCAACGGCAGCACCCAAAACAATTTGTGTTAATGAATCCATTAATTATTATAAAGGTGGTAAAATTAAGCCTTATGGCATTGCCATCCTAAAAAATAATTTTAGTTGTTTTAAGGCTTGGTAAGCCTAGATTTTTTTTTGGTTTATCCTGAGCTTGACGAAGGGTTTTTTTATCAATGAAAAAAATGAACAACTTTCTCATTAGGAAACAATTAACGGTATTAACTATCACTAAATTTAAAACATTCTTACTTATACTAAAACTGATAATTCAACGTTCTTCTTTAGTAATCTCCCTCATTTATTGACTAACTAGACCTAAAATAAAATATGGGAGAACGATTTGCATGCTTACTTTTTAAAAGAATTTTTCCATTCTTATTATTAATATCTTCTATTTCCCATAGTCAATTTTATCACGGATTAGATGTTGGTATCAACACGACCAATGCAACATTTAATGTGGGCGAATCTGTGGAACCCAGCAGGGGAACAGGTTTTTTTGTAGGGTATATGTTCGAAAGAGAGCTTAATGACAGAATATTTGTAAGAACAGGCTTAACTTTTAATAGAAGGTCATTTAATGCTGTAAGCAGAAGGGGAATAAACACTTCAAAAGAAAAATGGGGAGTTGATGTTATTGAAGTTCCTCTTAATTTAGGATACTATCTCAATTTCAACAGAAGAAATTTTCAATTTTTTGTAGATGCGGGTTTTAATGTCGGTTTTAACAACAGGGCTATTACCAAAAATGATACTGAAACCGTTTTTTTAGATATTGGGGGTGATGCAGATGTAAAACGATTGAGTTTTGGAGCTAATGCTGCCGTTGGATTGCTGATTAAAAAGAGAGTGAAATTTAGAATTAATTATTATCACGGTCTAACTAATATAATGAATACAGATAACGATACATGGAAAAATAAGACTATAGGTATTTCTGTAAATTATTTTTTAAGGGAAAAAGAAGTGTATTAAATAACAAAAGGTAACCAAATGACAACAAATTACTTACAATCTTGTAATACCGCACCGCTAACTCCTTACGTGCCTAGTTCGCTAAATCCATGGGATGCCGCTAAGGTAAGGCACTTGCATAACCGCTTGGGTTTTGGTATTGCGTTTCCAGATATTGCCAATGCGTTGAGTAAAAGTCCGGGTGTTTACATTGATGAGATTATAGATGCGGCCATAAATTTAGCACCAACAGTATCACCACCTTGGGCAATACATGATCCAGTTGATTACCCTGCTAACGGGCTAACCTACAACGAAGAGCAAAATGATACTTACAAAGAAGAAACCCAATACACTTTTATAAAGGAATTATTGGATAATGGTGTTCGCGGAAGACTAACTTTTTTTTGGCATAATATTTTAGTAACCAGAATTAACGAATATAATTTTGCAGGTTATGCTTTTAGGTACTTTTTAGCATTACAGCGAAATAGCTTTGGAAATTTTAAGACCTTTATTAGTGAAATAGGTTTAGATGAAGCCATGTTAAAATTCTTAAATGGTTTTGACAGCGTAGTAGGCAGCCCTAATGAAAACTATGCCAGAGAGTTATATGAACTTTTTACATTAGGCGAAGGTAATGGATATACCGAAGAAGATATTGTAGAAACCTCTAGAGCCTTAACGGGATATAACGAATACGTTAATGGAGAAAATTCAAGAATACAATTTCTTATAGATAATTTTGATGCCGAACCAAAAACCATTTTCGGTCAAACGGGCAATTGGGGCTATGACGATGTTATAGATATTTTATTTACTCAAAAATCAGAATTAATAGCTCGTTATGTCTGTGAAAGGATGTACACAGCCTTTGTGAGTCCTGAGGTTGACGACAATGTTAGAACACTGATTATAAACCCATTAGCTACACAGTTTGTTGCAGGTAATTTTGAATTGGCTCCTGTGCTTAAGACTTTGTTTAAAAGTGCACACTTTTTTGACGAATATGCCAAAAATGTCATTATTAAAAGTCCATTAGACCTTATTGTGCAATTTATGACCACTACTGGATTTAATTTTGGTGATTACGACCTCAATAAAGCATCAATAAAAAATATGAGTTCATGGCTTTTTGACCAAAACATCTTAAATCCTCCTACAGTAGCTGGTTGGGACGGTGATAGGGATTGGTTAAATTCAGGAACCATCACTTTTAGAGCAGCCTATTTGTATGAAGATGTATTGCAATGGGCTTGGGATCAAGATCAAGAGCAATTTAGGCAATTTGCCATTGACATTTCTGGTAATAGTACTGATGCGGAAGTAGTAGCAACTGCCATTTTTGAAGCCTTAATGAATGAAATACCTTATACCCAAGACGATTTTGACAATGGTGTTGATGTATTTAAAAGTAGGGTGCCTTCTAATTATTTTGAACAAAATATATGGTCTTTGGGCTTTGAAGCAGCAACCCTTCAAGTACGTGACCTTATTGAATATATCGTATCCATTCCAGACTATCAAATTAAATAAAAACTATGTGTACAGATAAAATAAATCATACAACGTGTAATACCGAAGATCATAAAAAATGGAACAGACGTTCCTTTTTACAGACGTTAGGTCTTGGTGGGGCGGGAGCTACCTTAATGATTAATGGAATTCCTATGGCCTATGGGCAACCCACACCATTGACAAAAGCATTGGGTGAATCTAACTCTGATAGAGTATTGCTAATTATAAGGTTACAAGGTGGTAATGATGGTTTAAATACCATAGTACCTATTTACGATTATGATAGTTATGCCAATTACAGACCAAACATCAGACATGAAATGGCCGATATTTATAAATTATCACCAGAATTTGGTATCCCTAGTTATCTACAAGATTCATTGGAAGCTATTTGGCAAGGTGGTTGTATGAAGGTGGTTCATGGTACAGGGTACGAAAACATGAATTTATCACATTTTACGGGGACGGATAATTTTTCTAAGGGTACCGATGATGAATTGGTAGAAACTGGTGTTTATGGTAACTATTTTGAAAATCTATATCCCGATTACTTACTGAATTTACCAGAAGCTCCTCCAGCTTTACAAATAGGTGGTTTAGGCGACATGATTTTTAAAGGCACAGAAGACAATTATGCCTTTACCATTGCTAATACACGTCAATTGGAAAGAATTGCATCTGAAGGTAGTTTATATAATGTGGCGGATGTGCCAGATTGTACACGAGGTTCTCAATTAAAATATGTACGGGGAGTATTAAATACAACCTTAAAGTATTCGGGTGTAATTAAGGATGCGGCGGCTACGCAAACTAATACTGTTGAGTTTCCAGACTCAAATTTAGGTCGTGCCTTGTCAATTATATCTAAAACGGTAAAAGCGGGAATGGGCACCTGTGTGTATATGGTTAATCTTAACGGATTTGATACACATGCCAACCAACCAGATAGGCATCAAGAATTGTTGACAGATATTTCAGAATCTGTTCAGGCCTTTTATATGGACCTGGCTCCAAGCGGAAGGGATAGAGATGTACTTACAATGACCATGTCTGAATTTGGAAGGCGTGTACGCGAAAATGGTTCAAATGGAACCGATCATGGTACTGCTGCACCGATGCTGCTTTTTGGTCCGGCATTACAAGGTAATGGCTTTATTGGTGAGCACCCAAGCATGACAAGTTTAACTAGGGGAGGTAATCTTAATTATACGCAAGATTTTATAAATGTTTATGGCACGGTTATGCAAGAGTGGTTATGTATAGATCAAGGTACCATTAGCGATTCTTTACCTAGACCATATACGGCACTAGATCTTGGCTTTAACTGTAATAGTGAGGTAACCAATCACGATTATTTAATTAGGGAAAAGTTTGAACATACTGCGATTTATGATCAAAATCAGGTTTCGGTTCGCTTTAGTAACAACGAAGAAGGTAACTACAAAATATCACTTTATAACATCATCGGGCAACAAACGGGGATTTTATTTGATGGAAATTTAGAAGCGGGGCAACATGAAATTTCTATTTCTGAAAAATGGCCATCGTTGGCATCGGGTGTTTATATCTACAATATTAATAAAGACAACAAAAATTATAGTAAAAAGATAATTATCGGGGGGTAGTTTTACTGACTATTTGCATTCAGATTTCTTAATAAATTTTGATAATTAGCATTGTTTGGGTTGATTTGAATTAACCTGTTAACGATTTTCAAAGCTTTTTGTTCCTCTTTTTGATTCATATATTGAAACGCCAATGCATATAATAAATCTTCATTGTTTGGATAGCGTTTGATACCTTCTAACAACGTTTTTTCTGCTGCTTCTAGATTATTTGTTTTGTTGTACATCAGACTCAAATTGTAAATAATCCTCACATTATCTGGCAGTAATTTATATGCCTTTTCCATTTCGACAATGGCGTCATCTACTCGATTTAATTCTGCTAGCAACAACCCTAAAGAGTAATATGTAAGTCCGAAATCTGGTTCTTGTTTAATGACTTCCCTGAACGCTTTTTCAGCTTTTTCGGTTTCCCCTAAATTATAATAAATATTGGCCAAATTACTTCTAACAATATTGTTTTGTGAATCAATTTCCAATGCTTTTTCATATGCTGATTTTGCCTTTTGTAAATCACCCTTTTTTTGGTAATAAGTAGCTTTTTTGGCTTGTCCACCACTAAAATCAGCATTAATTTTCAAGTAGCTCTCAAACTCTTTGGCTACTTTTTGATAGGCATCTTTGTAATTATCTGGAATATTTGCTTCCGGTACATCACCCAGTGCAAAAAAAGCTTTCACTCTAACCGTTCTTTTGGCATCTTTTAAAAGTGGCAATAAATAGGTCAAAAAATCATTGGCATTAGATTGGCTCAACACATCAACTGCTGCCCCACGAACCAAAGGCGATTGGTCATTTAAAAATGCCATAAATTCTTGAATCCGTTCTTGTAAATTGTAATTTTGTAAAGCGACAACAGCTGAAGCCCGTGCAATATCTGATTGTTTTTTATTCTGAACCAACTCAAACAATCCTTGATGAGCGTTGGGTTCACCAGCTATGCCTGGAGCGAGGTAATCTGAAAAATGGATACTGTCGGGTTCGCCGTACAGTTTTTTAAATCCTTCCCAAGCCCATTCATTAGTTTTATCGGTATGGCACTGCACACAAGCATTGGGCGTATCGTACTTTATACTTTGATCTGGTCTGGGTATTCTAAAACTATGGTCTCGTCTATAATCAATGCCCATATAGGTTTTACCAGTCATGTGACAATTGATACATTGTGATGCTTCTAAATTTAGCCCGTGCTTATGATGAGCGTCAACATCATATTTTTGGGGCTCATGACACTGCATACAGAGCTTGTTGCCATCAAATTTTAATTTTAAAGAATGTGAATTATGGCAATCTTTACAAGAAACACCATTGTGGTACATTTTACTTTGTATAAAAGAACCATACACATAATCCTCATCTAAAATTTGACCATCTGCGTGATAAATGGGTGACTCAATAAGTTGCGGAAAATAATGGTCCAGCAAAGTGCCTTCATAATTGAAATTCTCTGAAAATTGTTCACGACGCATATGGCATCTGGCACATTGATTTACTAATTGTTGTGAAGATAAATTCGCTGTCATTTGCAAACTACTATTTTTTGAAGAGTATTCAGTGCCTAAATCCTTAACCTTTGCCACATGCTCTTTTCCTGGGCCGTGACAAGCCTCACAACTTACATTAATGATGGAATATTCCGTATTATAACTTTTTGTGTTTTCATTATAATTTTCACGAACATTGGTAGAGTGGCAATCAGCACACATATTGTTCCAGTTCAATCCTCCCCTGGACCAATGTAACCATTCAGAATGGACAACCTTGAAGTCAGGATATAAATCAAACCATTTCTCTTTTTCCACATCCCAAGCCGTTCGTAAGGCTTGGTATCTTCCATCAGGGAATTGAACCAAATATTGCTGTAAAGGTTTTACACCAAAAGTATATACTATCTTATAGTCGTGGTAACCACCATCTGGTCCTTCGGTGTTTACATAAAAAGCACTGTCTTTTGTAAAAAAACGGGAGGTGATACCTTGACTTTTAAAAGTTTCGCCATCAAATTTAGCTAAAACGGTTTCTCTAGTAGCGAGTTCCATGGCTTTATCATGGTCAGAACCTTTCCAATCTTTAAACTCTTCTTTATGGCATTCCATACAAGATTCGCTTCCTAAGAAATGATCGTCAGGAATTACGTTGGTGGATAAAAATTCTTTTTCTCCTGTATGTATGCTCTTATAATCATTTTTTTTATCTCCGCAAGAACTCAGCATAGTTAAGATTAATAAAAAAGATATAAGTAATTTACGCATAGCCTATAAATAATTGGAGCGATAAAACTATTGGAAAAAAATTGAAATAAAAAGCAAAGATGATGTTTTAATTAAGTTTATCTTTGATAGTCAAAAATAAATACTTTAAAATGGCCGAGCGACCACAAGTAATAAGCATAAAAAATAACAACGGATTAGAAGCTCAAATTTCAAATTTAGGAGCAACTTTAATGAGTTTGATGGTGCCTGATAAAGATAAAAAACCAGTGAATGTGGTAGTCGGTTTTGACAAGCCGAAAGATTATTTTGCTAAAGAATATTTGGATGATTACAATTATTTAGGGGCATCTATTGGGAGATGGGCAGGAAGAATTTCTGGTGGAAGTTTTAAAATAAATGATCAGGTTTATAATCTTTACAATGAGGGCGGAGTGCATTTACATGGAGGGAAAGAGGGGTTTGATAAAAAATACTGGAATATTGATAAGGTTAAAGAATTTTCAGTAACCCTATCATATTTCAGCAAACATTTGGAAGAAGGTTATCCCGGGAATTTACTGGTTTCTGTTACTTATGAACTTACGGAAAATAATGAATTAAAGATTATTTACAAAGCCACCACTGATAAAATTACACCCGTAAATTTAACCAACCATGCTTATTTTAATTTGGAAGGATGCGGTTCTGTTTTAAACCACGAATTAGAGCTGAAAAGCGATAAATTTATTGAGTTAGATGAACAATTATTAGTTACTGGAAAATTATTAAATACCAAAGACACACCTTATGATTTTAAATCAAAATCTAAAATAGGTAAAAGTGATTTTAATGGCATGGACGATATTTTTGTGCTTGATACTAATGATGATACCTATAAGGTTTCCTTATCATCCACTAAAACGGGCATTGAAATGAAAGTATTTACCAACCAGCCCGCATTGGTAATTTATACACCAGTTCAGTTGCCTGACATGAAGTTTAAAAACAACGCAAAATATTCAAAATATTCATCTATTTGTTTTGAAGCTGAAGCTTATCCAGATGCGGTTAATCAACCCAATTTTCCATCGGCTTTATTGAACCCAGATGAAACGTATCGTAATGAAACGGTTTTTGAATTTAATATTTCTTAATCTTTTTTAAATTTTCCAATACCATCTTCCAACCATTTTAGGTATTCGTCGGCATTGGGAGTATAGCCCACAGGGTCGTTTAGGTTTTCTTCATTGTGGTCTATTAATACATAGAACGGCTGTGTATTGGCTTTATATCGAATAGTTTGGAATTCACTCCATTTTTGACCAATATACTTTAACTGTTTTCCCGGTCTTAATTTTGATTCCACTTCCTCACCTTCAGGTAAAGGACGTTTATCGTCAACATATAAAGAAATCAATACGACTTCATTTTTAAGTTTATTTAAAATTTCAGGTTTAGGCCACACATTTTGTTCCATTTTTCTGCAATTTACACAAGCCCAACCTGTGAAGTCCAACATAACAGGTTTGTTCACTTCTTTTGCATACGCTAAACCTATTTCAAAATCGTGAAAGACAATAATGTTGTGTGGTGGCAACATATGGGCACCATCGGGTAAACCAGGAATAAAACAGTCTTCATCGGTATGGTCATGATCATGGTCATGACCTCCACCATTTTGATGATTTTGCACTGTTACTCCCATTCCAGAATTTCCAACACCATATGGCGATTCACTATAATGTTGAGGAGGTGGGAAGGCAGATATTAAATTTAAAGGTGCTCCCCATAATCCAGGAATCATATAAATGGTAAAAGCCAAAGTTAACAATCCTAAACTCAATCTACCTACGGAGATATGGGTTAGAGGCGAATCATGAGGTAATTTTATTTTTCCGAATAAATACAACGCCATAGTACCAAATATGGCAATCCATATGGCTAAAAACACTTCGCGTTCTAGCCAATGTAGTTGTAATACTAAATCCGCTTGCGATAAGAATTTAAACGCCAATGCCAATTCCAAAAATCCTAAAACCACTTTAACGGTATTTAACCAACCACCCGATTTTGGTAGAGAATTCAGCCACCCCGGAAAGGCTGCAAAAAGAGCAAAGGGCAGGGCAATGGCCAAAGAAAAGCCCAACATTCCAATTACTGGGGCAAGTCCTCCTTTTGAAGCCGCTTCTACCAATAATGTGCCTACTATTGGGCCTGTACATGAAAAAGAAACGATAGCTAACGCTAGTGCCATAAAAAAGATGCCGATCATTCCACCTCTGTCAGCTTGGTTGTCTATTTTTGTTCCCCAAGAACTTGGTAGTGTAATTTCAAAAGCTCCTAAAAAGGAAACCGCAAAAATTACCAGTAATAAAAAGAAAATAAGATTAAACCAAACGTTTGTTGCTAATGCATTAAGTGCCGATGGACCAAAAATCCAAGTAACCAAGAGTCCTAAAACAACATAAATAACAATAATAGAAATTCCGTAAACAATAGCATTTCTAATTCCTGCGGCTCTGGTTTTACTTTGTTTAGTAAAAAAACTGACCGTCATAGGAATCATTGGAAATACACAAGGGGTCAATAAAGCGGCAAAGCCAGATAAAAACGCTATAAAAAAGATAGTCCACAATCCTTTTTGAGATTCTTCTTTTGAAGTTTTTGTGGTTGTACCAGTAGTCGTTCCATTTTCTATTTTGTCAATTTCAGAGTCGGCTGTTGCATCAACTTTACCTGTGTTACTTGTAGCACCGTTATTAAGATTAAAAACTAAATCTTTTATGGTAGGTGGCGTACATTGTGTATCGTTACAAGCCATATATTCGACCTCGCCTTTAACAAGAGAAGGTTCTTTATTTAATATTCTGATGCGTTGTTTGAACTCTGCTTTATTATCAAAATATTTAATTTTCATATCAAAATATGGGTCATCTTCAGTATGTCCATCATCTTCAGAAGTATTGCCTATCAATTCAAAATCGTCATTGGTATAAAATGTAATTGTTGTTGATATAGGGCCATCTTCAGGTACATCTTGCGAATACAAATGCCAACCCGGTTCAATAGTAGCAGTTGCTACTAAAGTATATTCTGTATCAGAGCTTTTTTCAACCGAAGTTTCCCACTTTACAGGATCTAATATTTGTGAATGTATTGAAAATGAAGTAATTACGAGTAAGAGTAGGGCTGCTAAGTATTTTGACATTTATGGACTATTTTTTTAACTAAGACGTAAGTTGAGTTGATTACTATCAAAAAAACAAATTTTAATTCAAACTAAATTCTAAATCAACGGTTGTAGGTGGCAAACATCGGGTATCATCACATACCATGAACTCTACTTCACCAATAATTTTATCTATAGGCTTTAAAATTTTAACCCGTTGTTTAAAAGTAGCTTTATTTTCAAAATACTTAATCTCCATATCAAAAACAGGATCTTGCACGGTATGGCCTTCCTCTTCTTTAGTATTGCCCTTTTTGGCATAACTTTCGTCGCTTTTAAAAGTAAAGGTGGTGGGAATTGGTCCATCTTCCGGTACGGTTTGCGAATACAAGTGCCAACCTGAATCAATAGTAGCCGTAGTTATCAATTCATAGTCGCTATCTGATATTTTCTTAACCGAAGTTGACCATTTTATGGGATCAACAATTTGGGCTTGAATTACTGAAGATGTTAAGGAAACTACTAAAAAAAGTATATATAATTTTTTCATATTGTGGTAATATTTAATACTTAAACGCAAAAATAAGGATTTACCCTTTGTATTGGGGTGTTAAAGTTGGGTTAAAGTTAAGAATTTAATAAAATCACCTCAGCTACACATGTGCCGAGGTGATTTTAAAACTAATTCAAATAAATATTTTATCTCTCTATTTTTCAAAGATCTCAGCCAAATCGCGATCTAGATCTTCATCGGTACCACCACCTCCACCATAACGTCCAACAATCATTCCTTCAGGGTTAATCAATATTTTAGTAGGTAGTGTATGAATATTATAGCCTTCACTGATATCTTTATCAATATTTATACGTTCATGAGTGCCTTCTTTATATTCCAGTCCTCTTAAAACATGACGCCAAATTCCAATATTATCTTTTTTAATAGCTTTTCTCCAAGCATCCGGATTACGGTCATCATCCGAAACGCCCAATATTTCTAGTCCTTTAGGATTGTATTTTTTATATAAACTAATAAGGTGCGGATTTCCCTTTCTACATGGCACGCACCATGACGCCCAAAAATCAATCAATAAATAATTTCCTTTAAAGTCAGCTAATTTTATGGGGTTACCATTAATATCAGTAGCATTGAAATCCCCTGCCATGGCACCGGGCACACCCTTTTTCAATTTTTCAATTTCTTCTGACAATTTTTTTGCCCATTTAGTATCGCTATATTTTGAATCGAAATTGTCATAAAATGCTTTGGCCTCATTATATTGCATATCACCAAGAAGGAACAATAAATTGTACATGCTTATGTAAGATTTCGGATTTTCTTTTATAAACTTTATAGTTGCTTCTCGTTGTTCGTTCCACATGGGTTCTAGTTTGTTTCTTGCATCATTATCCTCATATTTAATAACTTCCAATTCTTCTTCACTTGCTCCTGAAGCGGCAGCATCTCTTTATTTTTTTGATATTTCCTCAAAAGCATCTAGTTCTTTTTTGTAGTTGTCAGAAATTTGATTTTGTACTGCCGCTAAGCGATAATAATCATCTTGCGTTTTAGAGCCCGTGATTTTAGATTTAGAAAAATCAGAGTAAATGAGTTCTAAATCCATTATTTCAGGTTCAACAAAGAGTGACAAATAGGTTTCTTTATCCGATCCATTTCCATTGCTCTCCTTAAGAAGTGCAATTTGTTCGACAGGTTCCTCTAATTTATTTTCAATTGTAAACCTTCCGTTTTCAACTTTAATGGTATCCATATCAGGATATTTGCTTAAATAAATTTCCCCATTTTCCAATCCGGTAACGCTACCATTAATTCTGTAATGATTAGCTTCTAACGGTTTTTCCTTTTGTTCACAATTAAGAAAAAGTAGTGCCGCTATTGGCAATATTTTAATTATTTTCATTGCTTTGTTATATTTTTAGTTTATTAAAGGCCAGAAATAAACCTGACATCATTTATGTTTTCCAAGAGCTTTAGTATCCTGGATTTTGAGCAACAACATTACCTCCAGCCTCAATGGTTGAGGCCTCGATTGGCAGTATATATTTACTAGGGTCTGTAGCTGATGCTTTAACAGTTGTAACATCAAAACCATCAACAAAATGATAACGAACTAAATCAAACCATTCTTCACCCATTTCAGCTCCTAGCTCTACATATTTTTCTATACGTACGGCTTCTAAAAATTGGGGTAAAGTAATTGTTTCGGGATAGGTTACAAAGCCGTCTCCTCCTGTATTTGTTGCTCCTGCTCTGATACGTACAGCATTTAAGGCCTCAAGTGCTTCGGTAGTTACACTGTTAGTGGACCTTGCTTGTGCTTCAGCAAAAATTAAATAAATTTCTGACATGCGTAAATGGTATAACATTTCGTACTGGTCAGCAGCATCACTAGTTTTATATTTATAAGTATCAAGCCCGAGAGGGAATCCTGCATCAAAAATAGTTGAAGCTATCCTTGTGCCATCATGAATAATTTCTTGGTTCCCAATCGTAGTTGTTTCGGAGGCAAAATCAACATAAGAAGGATTTACTGAAGCTCCTGTATAGTTTCCAATTCCCAAGCCTGCCTGTGGCTCTCCTTTTGATCCAAATAAAATTTCAGAACTATTGAATAAGTCTGGGGTAGTGTGATCTAGAAAAATGCTACCGTAAGTTGTTGCCAAATCGAAGTCACTATCAGGGTTGTCAATAACTTCTTTGGCTAACGTTGCTGCCTCAGCATAAGCTCCTTTATACAATAGGACTTTTGCTTTTAGCCCTTTAGCATAGGTTTTATTGGTAAAATATTTAGCTCTTAAATCTGGAGCAGATGCTATGGCTTCATCCAAATCAGCAATAATAGCATCATACACTTCTGCAACTGTATTTCTTGGAAAAGCTTCTGCTGATCTTGCAGGTTCTGTTCTTAGTGTAATACCAAATTGGGAGTCTAAATCGTAAAACTGCCCCCAAATGCGTAATAAATAAAAATTGGCTGTAGCCCTTAATGCTTTTGTTTCTGCAATAATTTCCGCTTTTCTTCCAGAAGTCGGAAAATTATCATCAGCAAGAGGCGTCACTTTTTCTATCAACCAATTTGCTCTGTTAACAATATCGTACATGCGTGTGTAAGCCCCGAGATTTGTCCTTGCCCCTGAAGAGATAGGGATATTACTAGCGTATCCTTGGAATTCTGTTCCGTTGTTAAAAATAACGTTATTAACAAATGTACCACTCATAATAGATGGAATAAAGTAAAGTTGAGGATTTCCTAAACCACCACTACGTTGGCGAAATCCTGAGTACACACCTGCCAATGCCAGTTCCGCAGTAGCTTCATTGGTTATAGCCTTATCAGCATCCAACGCATATAGGGGTTCGAAATCATCTAAATCTTGTGCCAGTTCACATGAAAATAAACCGACCAAACTAAGTATGATTAAAATGGAATTTATATATTTTATGGTTTTCATAATAATGATTTTTTTAGTATTCATAAACTTAGATTAAATCCCAGAGTGAAGGTTCTTGCTTGTGGGTAAGCGAATCCCCCATCTCTTGTTAAAGCTACAGTACTACCACCATTCTGAATATCTACGCTCTCTGGGTCTATACCTGGATAATTGGTTATGACAAATAGATTATTGCCCGATAAGGAGATTCTCAGATTGTCAATGCCAGATTTATTGAGCCATTTTTTTGGTAGGTTGTAGCCTAATGAAGCTGATCTTAATTTAATATAGGAGCCATCTTCCACATTTTTGCTTGTTGCTGGAAATGTACCGTGCGTGGCAGAGCCTATTCTTGCGTAAGTGGCATCTGTATTGTCAGGTGTCCAGGTATTAAAAACAGCAGTAGTTACGTTTTTATTTGGATCTACAAAAGCAAATTCATTTGCACCACGTGCCCATTCTTTTTTATTGCCTTGTACAAAATTAAAATTTAATGCAAAATCAAAGTTCTTATAGGTAAGTGTGTTGTTCCATCCCCCAAAATAATCGGGGTTAATGTCTCCCAATGGCCCTCTATCAGCATTTGTTATTTCACCATCGCCATCAATATCCCTATAGATATAATCTCCAGGTTGTGTCAGTCCAGAAAAATAATTTCCATCTGGTGCCGCTGCATTAAGGGCATCAATTTCGGCTTGTGTTAGGGCAATGGTTACTACATCGTACCCAACAATAACACCTATGGGCTGGCCTTCTATAATTCCAGCACTTCCAAAGTCAGTGGTAGCTCCGCCGTTTAAAGCGTCAACGTTATTGTCAACAAAAGAAATATTAAATGTAGAATTCCATCTAAAATCTTTACTCCTTATCAGATCTCCTCCAATAGTGATTTCCCAACCCTTATTGGTAACGTCCGCAATATTGCTATTCCAAGATGAAAACCCAGTTTGTGCCGGTATTGGTATAAGCAGGATAATATCACTTGTTTTCTTTTCGAAATAAACAACTTCACCAAACAAGCGATTATTGAACAGACCGAACTCTACGCCCAAGTCCAATTGATCGGTTTTTTCCCATCTAATACCATTTCTCTTGTTAATTTACTCAATTATTTGTAAATTGCCTTATGGCAAAACAAATAGACTTACACATTAAAGAGAGTGAATCAGAACTAAAGGCTCTTATGAATGCTCAAAGCAA
>NZ_JAXKVV010000033.1:0-30797 GCF_034296135.1 Aureibaculum koreense | reverse complement strand
CGCTACAAGATAAAATTACTGAGATGGTAAACCAACTAACTCCTGAACTTATAAAATCTATCACCAGTTATCAATTATACACTAAAACATTTTTTGAGTATTTTTAAATCAGAAATGGTATAAGTATAGTTTTTGTCAAGCTGCAGCTTGACAAAATCATAAAAAGTCAACACATACGTTGACTTTTGAGGTTTATGTGTCTTTTATATTTATAAGCCACCAGTTGCAAACTGGTGGGAACTGGGGGATGGGGGAGCTGGGCTATTGCCCAATGTTTTGAATTTGTAAAAATACTTTTCGGAATAATTCAAAAAGCAATTTTCCTTTTTCAGTATCAAATGAAAGAGCTACTGAAATACTTATCAACGTTGAAATAACTAAACTTTTCCAATCATATTTATTTAGACGTTCGGTAGCATTTATTAAATAATCCAATCTATCACTAACAATTTCTCGTTCGCTCTCACTAATATTAAATCTATGATTAATCAATAGTTTAAGCTCATTAATAGCTAGTTTAACTTGTTTTTTTTCCTCAATTAAGAATTCCTCTTTATTGTCAAAGTCAATAGAATTTATATCTAAAGATTTGGTGTTGTATTTCAATTGAGACCACAAATCGATGTCGTTTTGGTCATTAAGGTATTCGCTCAAAGTCGTATTTAGCCACTCTTCAAATTCATTGGCAACAATATCGAATTCTGTAAATTCATCGTTTGGAAAAATAGGTGACAGAGCAAAATCCGACCCATATTCTGTGTATTGGAAATCAAATAATTCATAATTACTAGTTGAATTTCTAACTATGAATTTAAATGGCGATTTTTTGTGTTTTAAAATGACAGCTGGCAAACCATCTTTCTTTTTCTCTGAAAGTTCAAAATCTTCAGGTTCGATATGATTTTCTCTAATGATTTGATATAACTCATTTTTATATTTAACTCTCATAGTTATTTCATATTACACGTAACATTTATATAACAATACAATGGATATATTCTTTGGGTTTCTATTATATTATTAAGGACTAGACATTTAAATAATTATCAAAAATTAACACCTACACCTCCATATAATCTTCAATCGGAACACAACTACACACCAAATTCCTATCTCCATAAGCATCATCAACCCTACGTACAGGTGGCCAAAATTTGGCTTCTGAAATATACGGTAATGGAAATGCAGCTTCTTTTCGAGTATAGCTAAATTGCCAATCATCAGTTGTCAACATTGCCTGTGTATGAGGAGCATTTTTTAATACGGAATCTGTGCCTTCTTCGTAAGCATCAATTTCAGATTTTATGGAAATCAATGCATCACAAAAACGATCTAATTCCTGTTTGCTTTCACTTTCGGTAGGTTCAATCATTAAAGTACCAGCAACGGGAAACGAAAGAGTAGGAGCATGGAAGCCATAATCCATTAATCGTTTGGCAATATCGGTTACTTCAACCCCTTTTTCTTTAAACTCTCTAAAATCAACAATCATTTCATGGGCGGCAAAACCTTTTTCGCCTGTATAAAGTATTTTATAATGTTTCTCTAATTTTGATTTCAAATAATTGGCATTTAAAATGGCATATTTAGTGGCTTTGGTCAACCCTTGAGCCCCTAACATTTTTATGTAACCATAAGAAATCAAATCTACCAATGCAGAACCCCAAGGTGCAGCAGAAATTCCTGTTATGGCATGTTGCCCACCCGTTTTTATAATGGGGTTGGTCGGTAAAAATGGGGCTAAATGCTTTGCCACACAAATAGGACCAACTCCTGGACCACCACCACCGTGTGGAATGGCAAAGGTTTTATGTAAATTCAAATGGCAAACATCCGCACCAACAGTAGCGGGATTGGTCAACCCTACCTGTGCATTCATATTGGCACCGTCCATATAAACTTGTCCGCCATTGTTGTGAATAATTTTGGTAATGTCCATAATGGCACTTTCAAATACACCATGTGTGGAAGGATAAGTAACCATCAACGCAGCGAGATTGTCTTTGTGTAATTCCGCTTTTTCGCGTAAATCGTCCACATCAATATTTCCATCTTCGGAAGTTTTGGTAACCACCACTTTCATACCCGCCATAACCGCAGAGGCGGGATTTGTACCATGGGCAGAAGCTGGAATCAAGCAAATATGTCGGTGCGATTCGCCACGTGAGGCGTGATAGGCCCTGATTACCATTAAACCAGCATACTCGCCCTGAGCACCGGAATTTGGTTGTAACGAAGTGGCATCAAAACCTGTAATAATATTTAAAGAATGTTCTAAATCCCTTAGCATTTCTTGATAACCTTGGGCTTGTTCAATTGGTACAAAGGGGTGAATACTGTTCCAGCTACTGGAACTCAATGGTAGCATTTCAGAAGCGGCATTCAATTTCATGGTACAAGAACCTAAAGAAATCATGGAATCCGTCAAGGAAATATCTTTGTTTTCCAATCTTTTTATATAACGCATCATTTCGGTTTCTGAATGGTAATTTTCAAAAACTTCATGCGTCATAAATTCCGTATTTCGTTTTACCTTTTCGGGAATTGAATTGACTTCCGCATAATTGGCACAGGCTGTATGTTCTGCATTTTCGGCTTCAGCCAAAATAGAAATGATTTGGTCTACATCGGCTATTGTAGTGGTTTCGTTCAATGAAATTCCTATGGTGGTGTGGTCTATATAAGAAAAGTTAATTTCTGAAGCCTCGGCCAGTTTTTTAATAACATTTGCAGCGGTTACTTTTATTTTTAATGTGTCAAAAAATGCTGAATTTTCTTGTTCTAAACCTAGTTTTTTGACTTCATCGTCTAAGATAGTTGTCAAACTATGGATTTTGTTGGCAATATATTTCAGTCCGTCCGCACCATGATATACCGCATACATACCCGCCATAACCGCCAACAAAACCTGAGCTGTACAAATGTTTGAGGTTGCTTTTTCACGCTTTATATGTTGTTCTCTGGTTTGTAGGGCCATTCGTAACGCTCGGTTACCATCGGCATCGATGGTTACGCCAATAATCCGTCCCGGGATGGATCTTTTATATTCTTCTTTTGTCGCAAAATATCCTGCATGAGGGCCGCCATAACCCATAGGAACCCCAAAGCGTTGCGAAGTACCTACGGTAATAGATGCTCCCATTTCTCCTGGAGATTTTAAAATGGCTAAACTCAATAAGTCGGCAGCTACAATCACTTTAATGTCTTGTTGATTTGCTTTTTCAATAAAATCTGAATAATCATAAATCTGTCCGTCTTTTGTAGGATACTGAACAATAGCCCCAAATACATTTGAAGAAAACTGAACTTCTTCGTGGTGACCGTAAATAAGTTCTATACCCAAAGGCTCCGAACGTGTTTTTAAAATAGAAACAGTTTGTGGCAATACATCATCTGAAACAAAAAACTGTAGAGCATCATTTTTCTTTTGGTCTCTAGAACGATTGTTGTACAACATAATCATTGCCTCGGCAGCGGCTGTGCCTTCATCCAATAAAGAGGAATTTGCCATATCCATACCTGTAAGGTCAGAAACCACGGTTTGATAATTCAATAGAGCTTCTAATCTGCCCTGAGAAATTTCTGCTTGATATGGTGTATAAGAAGTGTACCAACTAGGATTCTCAAAAATATTTCGTTGAATAACTGCGGGTAAAATTGTGGGGTGATAACCCAAACCGATATAAGATTTGAATTCTGCATTCTTTTTAGATAGATTTTGAATATAACTGCTAAATTCATACTCGCCCATGGGCGAAGGCAAATTCAACGATTTTTCCAGTTTAATATGATTGGGTATGGTATTGTCAATCAACTCGTCCAAGCTTTTTACACCAATGGTGTCAAGCATTTCAGAAAGGTCATTTTCACGAGGACCGAGGTGTCTTAATGTAAAAGAGTCCGTTTTCATGTCGGTATATTATTTGGCGTAGGAAACTACAAATTAGTAAAAATCAAAAGTAACGAAAAAAGAGGTATTTTTGAATGAAGAATTATACTATTTATCAGCATCACATCATTTAAGTTAACTTACTAAATGCCAACCTTAAAAAGGATCTTAAATTTTTACATTTTTAGTAATGTTCACGTGGCATTGGCTGTATTTTGTTTGGTAAAAATCACGTTGTTAACTTATCAAATTCACAGTAATTTGATTCCGTTATTTTGCCTGTTTTCAACAATTTTTTCTTATAACTTAATCCGTATTTTTAGAGTGGAAGAAGTACAGCCTTGGTTTTTTGAATTTATAAAAACCAATAAGTCAATAATTATATTGCTCACGGTTTTTAGTGGTGTTATTGCTTTTGCCATGGTTTTTAAATTTAGATACCAAACTATACTTTGGTTATTTCCCTTTGCCGTAGTTACAATGTTTTATGTAAGTCCTTTCGGGACAAAAAAGCGAAAATTATCGTTAAGATATGTAGCATTTATAAAGTTGTTTTTAATTGCTGTTTCTTGGGCTGGTGTAACGGTTTTAATTCCATTGATTCAACATAGAATCAGTATCGGATTGGATGAAATTATTACATTTATCCAACGATTTTTATTTGTGGTGGCCATAACCATTCCTTTTGATATACGAGATATGTCTTATGATAAAGAGGAGTTAAAAACGTTGCCACAAGCCATCGGCATTCAAAAATCCATATGGTTAGGATTGTTATTTTTAATGTTATTTTTAGGTTTGGAATTTTTAAAATCACCAGTTCAACCAGAACAGTTACGAATTCATTTTTTTATAGCTTTCATAACATTGCTTTTTTTGGCGAAGTCAACTGACAAACAAAATGAATATTATAGTGCTTTTTTTGTGGAAAGTTTGCCCATGGCTTGGTTGGGATTGTTTATTTGGTTGGGTTAATTCCAATTAAACATTCAAACGTCGTATAAATTAAAAAAGCGTCCTACTCCTAGGACGCTTTCTTTTTAACTAACTCAAATAATTTATACAATGAAACAAATTACTTTGTTTACATTAATATAACGGCAATAGTTGTGCCAAAATTGTGTGAGATAGGTTAATGAAGTGCAAAAATATGTTAAAAATTTACAAAATATGCTTTTGGGCCTTGTAAGAAGACCTTACCAAAGCACCACTTTCTACATGTCTAAAGCCTAGATTTAAGCCGAATTCTTCATACTTTTTAAATTGCTCGGGCGTAATAAATTCCTTTACGGGCAAGTGCATCTTGCTAGGTTGTAAATATTGACCAATAGTAACCACATCCACATTTACATTTCTTAAATCGGTCATAGTTTGGAAAACTTCTTCTTCTTTTTCACCCAAACCGAGCATTATTCCAGACTTGGTTCTGTTAATACCACTGTCTTTTAAATATTTAAGTACGGCCAAACTTCTATCATATTTAGCCTGAATTCGTACTTCTCTAGTCAAACGCCTAACGGTTTCTACATTATGTGAAACCACTTCTGGTGCAACTGCAACAATTCGATCAATATTTTTGTGAATTAGCTGAAAGTCAGGTATCAATGTTTCTAATGTAGTTTCTGGGTTTGCCCTACGAATGGCATTTATAGTTTCTGCCCAAATGATGGATCCACCGTCTTTTAAATCGTCACGATCAACAGAGGTAATTACCGCATGTTTTATTTGCATTATTTTTATGGAACGGGCTACTTTTTCCGGTTCTTCCCAATCAACAGTATCTGGTCTTCCCGTTTTTACTCCACAAAACCCACACGATCTTGTACATACATTTCCTAAAATCATAAAGGTGGCCGTACCTTCTCCCCAACATTCGCCCATATTTGGGCAACTACCACTTGTACAGATAGTGTGTAAATCGTATTTTTCGACCAAACCTCTTAATTCGGTATATTTTTTACCAGTTGGCAGTTTTACACGCAACCATTTGGGTTTTTTTACAGGAAGTATTACAGATTCTTCGGACATGTATAGGTGTTCAATTTTATGAAGATACAAAGTTACGAATTCAATTTTAAATAATGAAGTGATTACAATCTTCTGCACGTGTCATTCCCGCGAAGGCGGGAATCTTTTAATCTTACTCCTGCTTTTTACACAAAGTTCAGTGTTGACTACAAATTAAATAAATACCAAACACTAAATCCAATAAGGAATATGATACCTAGATAACTCAGAATTTTTAGTGCTATTGAAGGGTGCCATTCTTTTGGGGTGTGCTTGCCCGAAATCAACATAAAATTTGCAATGGCATAAAATGGAGCAGTTAAAAACGATAAAATGGTTGCTATTTTTACCATAGTAATCATGTTGGAAACAAAGTAGAAAAGGATAATCATTGTGCCTGCAGATAATAAAATTATCCAAAAATTATAGTTGAGTTTTGTCTTTCTATCATATAACAATTCCGTTGACCGTTCCATAGCACGTGGCGAAGCATCCAGACAGGTTAAGGTTGTACTCAGCATAGTAGTAAATGCGGCAATACCAATAAAGATAGCCGTTTGCGAACCTAAAGTATCTGTGTATAGACTTATTATTTGCTGAGCAAATACCCCGGCACTACTACTAAATTCATTTCCAGATTGATACATAATCAAAGCTCCAAGAGCCACAAAACAAAATGCCAACATGGTTGCACCCACATAACCTATGTTAAAATCGAACAATGATTGTTTAGTATCAAACTCCTTTTTGCCATCTTTTCTTTTTTCCAATGCCCATAAAGAATGCCAAGTAGATATATCCAATGGAGCCGGCATCCATCCCAAAAATGTAATTAGAAATGCTATTTCTAATGTACCTCTGGGGAATATTTGGGTAAGTTTAATAGTTTTTTCTGTGTTGAAAATAGCCACGCTAACTGCTATTAAAGTACTTACGGTAAGAATAACTATAATTACTTTTATTAGATTGTCAAGTAGTTTGTATTTTCCTATGAGTAAAGTCGCTAAGCAAATTAGGGTAATTATAATACTCCAAATAGTGGTATCTGGGGTTATACCGAATAAATTTGCTGCCAAACCGGCTGTTACTATGGTAACTGCAGCTTGTATTGTAAACATAGTGGCAAAAGTGAGTATATAGTAACCGATTAAAACACCTTTGCCCAATCTTTTATAACCGTCTATCAAACTCTCTCCGGTTGCTGTAGCATAACGCGGACCATATTGAAAAAAGGGATATTTAAAAAGGTTCACCAATAAAACCGCCCATAATAATCCAAATCCGAAGTCGGCACCTGCTCTTGTAGATTGCACTAAATGGGAAACGCCTATTGCCGCACCCGCAAAAAGTAATCCGGGGCCTAATTGTTTGAGCCAGCTTTTTTTCACAAAGTTAAGTTAGGTTTTGTGAAAGTAATAAAAATAATTTATTTGGAGGAATTAATAATTTCGGCCAATAATTTTTTTGCCCGTAACAGCTTCACTTTTATATTGCTCATAGGTTCGTCAAGTTCTTTGGCCATTTCTTTATAGCTCATTTCTTGAAAAAAGCGAAGGTTTATAATTTCTTGATAATGTGGTTTTAACAGTTTTATATAGGCCAATAATTGAGCTAGATTTTGCTCAATAATTAACTGGTCATCAGGTGTGGGTTCTTCATCTTCAATTTTATAGGCTTCAGAATTTTTTTTATGTAGGGATATAGTTTCCGTCTTTTTTTTACGTAGCTGATCTATGAATAAATTGTTTGCAATTGATATTAACCAAGTTTTAAATTCGTAATTTTCGTCAAAAGTATCTATTTTGTCAAATGCCTTTGCGAAAGTTCTAATGGTTAAATCTTCTGCTTCGTTTTCGTCATTAGACTTTGTTAGGATAAAACGATAGATATCTTTCCAAAAAATGTTTAACAAAAAAGTATATGATGTTTCATCACCTTTTTTTGCTTTGTTTATACTATCGATTATGTTTTCGGTTTTTTTTACCAAGCCTGCGGTTTTCTATTAAGGTTTGCAATGAATATGCCAAATTGAATAAACACTAAATATATGTCTAATAAAGGAAACCATAAAATCAAATCTTTTTCATTAAGTTTTTTAGCGGCATTACCAACTACAATAAATTGTGTAAGTAGTCGCATTAGAATCAACACGATTACATTCAAAATTTCCATCTGTCCAATTAACGAAAAAGCCAATAATATTATTGCCAATACCCAAAATGAGATTTGTGATAAATAATAGATGCCCAATAAGTTTTTATGTATAGATTTATAATGCTTAGCAGTTGTTATATGTCGTCTTTTTTGGTTTAGCCAACTTTTAAATGTAGATTTAGGTTCAGATAGTGTAAAACTATCTTTGGTAAAACAAACAGTGGTATTTTGTTTTGTAGCAACTTGATTTACAAAAAGATCGTCATCACCAGATTTAATGTTAGCGTGGTTTTCTAAACCATTGGCTTTATTGAACAACTCTTTTTTGTATGCCAAATTTCTACCAACTCCCATATATGGAATTCCTATTTTCGCATAAGAAAAATATTGAATGGCAGTTAGTAAAGTCTCATAACGTATCAATTTATTTAAAAATGAACCTTTTATTTTTTTGTAAGCACCATAACCTAAAACAATTTGTTTTTTAATAGAGAACTGAGATGCCATTTCAGACATCCAATACGGTGAAGCAGGTTCGCAATCGGCATCAGTAAGTAAAATATAATCGTATTTGGATGCATTTACACCTTCTGTAATTGCTTTCTTTTTGTTACCGGTATAATTATTACTCGCTTCAATATCAATAATTTTTAAATGTTTAAACCTAATTTGATATTGTTTAAGTATTGCCAATGTGCCATCGGTTGAAGCATCATTAACTACAATAACCTCAAAATCACGATAGCGTTGAGTTAGCACTTTTTCTATATTTCGTTCTATATTATCGGCTTCGTTTCTGGCACAGATTACAACTGAAATTTTAAGTTGTAGCACATTAGAACCTTGATATTTTGAAAAGGAAAATTTACTGAATATGTAAAAGAAGACTACCTGAGCGATGACGCTCAAAATAAAAATTACATATAAAAAAGATAACATCAGTTATGTTGGGGTTCTTTACACGTATCGAATTGATCTGGAGTTTTACCGCAAAATCCACAAGATTCCCCATCTTTATTTAGCATAGGGTTCTGACTGGCACAGGTACCTGCAAATTTACCATCTTTTTTTGCCCAAATTTTAATGGCAATCCCTGCAAAGGCTAGAGCTAACAGACCTAAAGTAAGCAGTAAAAGTTTCATTTTTTTATTTTCAACAAAGATACTGAAATTCGATGAAATTTAAAATTTTAACTATGGGTTAGTTTATTCTTTCTTTAAATAAACGGCAGCACTAATGCCTACTTCGCTCCATGTCTTGCTAACACCATCTGCACCCTTGTGTAAATCGAAACAGGCTTCACTTATTGATGCTAATGCAGATTCAGCCTTAAAATCTTCTAGATTTAGCGTACCTTCTAACTCTACCAATTGCCCACTTACAATGTAAGTAATTGGAATTTTATGCTGGGTACCGTTCATTTTTAAATCAACATTTCCAGTTCCGTCTTGGCTCAAATTTAAAGTACCTGTTAATGATACGGTTGCATCCATAACCCCAAAAAATAGCTCTTTTAACTTAGTATCTCTTATTGGGTCTTTTGAGAAAAGACTGCTTACGGGAATATCGAAAGTTGTTCCATTTAATGCACCTACTGCAGAGGTATCGTTTTTTACATTGTTAATTACTATTTCTTGGAAAACACCATTAACCGGTACTTTGTCAGTTGTTTTATAGCCCGTCCAGTTTACGGTGATTGTTTTGGGCTCAACTGAAAATTTAGCAGGTGTTTTTGTAATTTCTTTTTTACAAGAAATAGTACTAAAACTTAATAGTAAACCTAAGCATATAATGGATATTTTTTTAATAGGGCTCATAGTTATTTTATTTTTTGGTTTGTGATTTCTTCAACTAATTCAATGTATTTTATTTTAGCTTCGTCTGTACTTAAATTTTTAATTTGAAGCCATGCATTTAATTTAAAGGCGTTTTTTAACGGAATACCTTCAGTAGGTTGTGTGTAATTTCCACCTTTTGTTGCCTGTTTGTAGTAGGCGTAAAATTTTAACATAATATCAGGCGGGATTTTTTGCGTCATTGCTGAGGCAATTTCAAAAGCGGTTTTAAATCTATCATCAAGTTTAGACATACTCGGCTATTATGGTTTCGCCTCCTTTAACTTTATCGTTTATAGATACATTTATTTTCATATCTAAAGGGATAAAAACATCTACTCTAGATCCAAATTTTATAAATCCGGAATCGGCTCCTTGTACGGCATTGTCATTTTCGTTGGCATAATTTACAATTCGTTTTGCCATGGCACCGGCTATTTGCCGATGTAATATTTTACCAACAGCACTATTTTCCACAACTACTGTAGTTCTCTCATTTTCTGTAGAAGATTTTGGATGCCAAGCCACTAAATATTTTCCTGGATGGTATTTGCTGTAAATTACTTTTCCTCCAACAGGATATCTAGTTACATGTACATTCAAGGGCGACATAAAAATGGAAATCTGTCGGCGTTTATCTTTAAAAAATTCATTTTCTTCAACTTCTTCAATAACCACAACTTTTCCATCAACTGGAGCAAGTATGTGTTTATTATTTTCAACTGTAAGACGTTTGGGATTTCTAAAGAATTGTAGAATAAGCACAAATAGAATTAAGAACAACACCATAAGCGAGGTTCTTAGCCATTCAATATGAATGAAGTTATCTATCAATAAAATAACGCCGGCAAAAATCAGCATTGAAATTATTATTATTTTATATCCTTCTTTATGAAACATTTTTAATAGTTAAGTAATGATGTGTAAATATACGTAAACAAAAGGTGCAGCAAAAATAATACTATCCAATCTATCCAAAAAACCGCCATGCCCTGGTATAAAATTACTACTGTCTTTTAAACCTGCTTCCCGTTTAAATTTAGATTCGATTAAATCTCCCAGTAGACCAAATCCAAACACTATAAATGCTATGATTATCCAATGCAATAAATCAATTTCTGTTAAATATAATGAGATGACATAACCTCCTGTTAAAGCAGCCACTAATCCTCCCAAAGCCCCTTCAACGGTTTTATTCGGTGACACTTTTTCGTAAAGTTTTGTCTTGCCTATTTGACTGCCGACTATGTATGCAAATGTATCGCTCACCCAAATTAATATAAAAATACTAATGATGATTTTTGGATGATAGTTGCCGTCAATAAAAGGTATTTGTATGAGCATTGCAAACGGAAGTGCAATATATGCCAATGCTAAGAAGTAGTGCCCTAGCTTACTAGAAGTTAAGGTGATTTTAGATTTAAACAGTTGATAGATTACAGGGATAAACAAACTTATAATAAGCAAAAAATGTAAGTACTTAAAGTCTAAAAGCGGTATGTCTATAAAGTTGACATAAATTAATGTGGCGACAACAAATGTCCATTTGTAGCTAAGCTTTATAATATTTTTAAATTCATAAAGACACAACATCATTATAAAATAAAAAACCACATAAAAGGATTCTTTGGCATAAAGTATACTGCCAATAATTACAGCTACATAAATAATACCCGATAAAGCCCTGATAAGGATTTCTCGCATTTTACAAATCTTCTAATAACAGCAAATATAAGTTTTTTGCATTATTGTTACCGAAGCTTAAAAAATCATCATCCACTTTTTCTGGCACATAACTTTTTATAGAACTAATGTTTGTAGGAAAGTTCTTTTGGTAAGTTTGCCTTATACCCATCAACCCTTCGCTTTTATCTTTTACCATTTGACTGGTTTTTGCAAAAACAATAAAGTAATCTGGCAGTTCGGCAATTTTATGATAGTGTACTTGTTCCGAAGAAAACAATATACTTCCCTCATCTGCGAGCAAATGTTCACAATACGTAAAAAATGGGTATTGTTTACTGATAGTAGAGGTACTGTCACTATCTACAATAGTCAGAATTTTATTTAGGTCGTTATTAAAGCAAACAACTTTTTCCCAATTGTTTTCTTTAATAATATTGGACAAATTCTGATTAACCTCCTCTTGGTTTGTACAGTATAAAAACTTACCGCCTTTATCTATAAAATTTTGAACAAAAGTTTCATCTAAAGAAGACATTTCTAAAACAGATGTTTTAATATTGGTTTTAGTAGGTTCTTCTTCTGGGGCTGTGCTAAAAATTTTCTTAAAAAGGTTCATGTTGTATGAGAGTTTCTCAAAAATATATATTTAAGAAACGATTAGGCTAATTCTGTTGAAATCTCGCCCTCATTGTTCACATCTTTTTTATCTTTAATGTCTTCTGCCGTTACATCTATTATTTTTTCTTCAGGCTTTTTATCCTCTTTCTTTACAGCCAAAGGTTCTTTTACAAAAGGTCTTTCGCCAAATATTTTTACCAAATCATCGCTAAAAATAACCTCTTTTTCCAACAAAAGTTCTGCTAATGTTGTCAATTCCTTTTTGTGCTCTGTGAGAATCTTAATAGCTCTCTTATACTGCGTTTCAATTAATTCAGAAATCTCTTTATCAATTAGTTTTGCTGTTTCTTCACTATAAGGTTTTGAAAAATTATAGTCAGATTGCCCTGAAGAATCGTAATAGGTAATATTCCCTAATTTATCGCTCAATCCGTAAATGGTAATCATGGCACGAGCTTGTTTGGTGATTTTTTCAAGATCGCTCAATGCTCCGGTAGAAATTTTTCCAAAAATTAATTTTTCCGCAGCTCTACCACCTAAGGCAGCACACATTTCATCAAGCATTTGCTCTGTTTGAACAATCATGCGTTCTTCGGGCAAATACCAAGCTGCACCCAGTGATTGACCTCTAGGCACTATGGTAACTTTTACCAATGGGGCAGCATGCTCCAAGGTCCAACTTACCGTGGCGTGACCAGCCTCGTGAAAAGCAATGGTTCGTTTTTCTTTTTGTGTTATAATTTTATTTTTCTTTTCTAAACCACCCACAATTCTATCAACGGCATCTAGGAAATCTTGGTGGTGTACCGCTTTTTTGTTCTGTCTGGCGGCTACTAAAGCAGCTTCATTACAAACATTGGCAATATCTGCACCTGAAAAACCAGGTGTTTGTTTAGCTAAAAATTCTATATCAACATCTTTAGCCATCTTCAAAGGTCTAATATGAACCTCAAAGATTTCTTTACGCTCGTTCATGTCAGGTAAATCTACATAAATTTGTCTGTCAAATCTACCGGCACGCATTAAGGCTTTATCTAAAACATCAGCTCGGTTGGTAGCCGCTAAGACGATTACATTCGTATCTGTACCAAAACCGTCCATCTCTGTCAGTAACTGATTCAATGTGTTTTCACGTTCGTCATTACCACCAGTAAAATTATTTTTTCCTCTAGCTCTACCTATGGCATCAATTTCATCTATAAAAATTATTGATGGTGATTTCTGTGCTGCTTGTTTAAACAAATCTCTAACACGAGAAGCACCTACACCCACAAACATTTCCACAAAATCTGAACCAGACAACGAAAAGAACGGTACCTTAGCTTCACCTGCAACAGCTTTGGCTAACAATGTTTTGCCTGTTCCCGGAGGACCTACTAATAAAGCTCCTTTCGGAATTTTACCCCCTAATTTAGTATATTTATCAGGATTTTTTAGAAAATCGACTATTTCTTGAACTTCTTCTTTTGCACCTTCCAATCCAGCTACATCTTTAAATGAAGTTTGTACTTTTTGATCTTGATCAAATAATTTTGCTTTGGATTTCCCAATATTAAAAATTTGACCTCCAGGTCCACCACCACCGCCTGAACCTGACATACGTCTCATAATAAAAATCCAAATGGCAATGATAAAAATAAATGGCAACCACATAAAAATACCATCCCAAATACTGGTTTCGGTTGTGTTATTGGTGTCAAAATCTAGATTATATTCTGCTTTATGGCTACTTAGGTCTTTTTCAAAATTCTGTAAATCACCAAAGTCAAAAACATATAACGGATCCTTTGGGTTATAAAAGGGACTTTTTGTTTTTTCTTTATATTTTTCTTTTTGTAAAGCTTCTTCTTTAATAAATACCTGTGCAACATCATTATTTACGATTACAACTTTTTTAACATCATTTTCCTTTAATATTTCATTAAATTCATTTTCGGTTAATTTGCTTGTAGCCAATTCGGAACTGTTAAAGAATTGATATCCGATTATTAATGCAAACAAAATACCATAAATCCAATAAAAATTGAATTTAAATTTAAACTCCTTGAAAGGCTTATTGTTATTTTTTTTGTTATTATCCTTGCTCATTGATGTGTTCTAAAATTGTTATTGTTTTAAAATTAAGCCCCTATCGTGGTAATTTTGGCATCTCCCCACAAGCTCTCTATGTCATAAAATTCTCTAATGTGTTTCTGAAAAACATGAACTACAACATTTATATAGTCCAATAAAATCCATTCGGCATTGTTTTCACCTTCTACGTGCCATGGATTTTCTTTTAACGCTTTGCTTACTGTTTTTTGTACCGCACCCGAAATGGCGTTTACCTGAGTGTTTGAATTTCCTTCGCAAACTATAAAATAGTCACAAACTGTATTTTCAATATCCCTTAGGTCCAGAATGTTAATATTCAAACCTTTAACTTTATCTATGCCATTTATTATTTCAGAAATTAACTGATCTGTACTTACTTCGTTTTTCGCCATTAACTGCCTTTATAATTTGTTGCAAATGTATTAATTTTATCATTAGTGATGAACTCATCTGAACATTTTGTTTTTATCATAAAATGATAAGTTCATATCGTTATATTTGCATTTATATATGAAGATAGTCAAACTTAATGCCATAGATTCTACAAATGCCTATTTGCGAGATTTAATAAAGCAAACTGATGTGAAAAATGCAACTGTGGTTATTGCCGAAGAGCAGACAAAAGGGAAGGGGCAGGGTGACAATAAATGGGCTTCTGAAAAAGGTAAAAACCTAACTTTTAGCGTATTGGTCAAGTTCGATAACTTAAATGTAGCACATCAGCACATGTTAAACTATAGTATTTCTATTGCAATTTATAACGTTTTGAGGTATTATATACCCAATAAATTATCGGTAAAATGGCCTAACGACATTTTGTCAGCAAGTAAGAAGATTTGCGGTATTTTAATTGAATGTGTTCTAAAAAATTCAAACGTTAACTATGCTATTGTGGGAGTAGGTTTAAATGTAAATCAGGTAAAATTTGATAAACATTTAACAAAGGCTACATCTTTGAAAAAGATATTAAATAAAACGATAGATAAGGAAGAATTGTTAGAAAAAATATTATTGGAAATTCAATTTCAAATCATTGCATTAAGAAAGCAAGAGTTTAAGAAAATTAAGGAGCGGTACGAAGCTGTTTTGTATAAAAAAGGAATTCCTTCTATGTTTAAAGGACTTGATAAAAAGGAATTTTTAGGTAAAATTATAGGTACCTCAATGATGGGCAATTTGGTTGTTGAACTAGAAGACGAAAGCCTAAAAGAATTTGGACAAAAAGAAATTAAATTTATTTAAAGTTTTGCAATATTTTCAGTCAACGTACTGATAAATTTTTGGATTGGATTTTTAATCATCATTGCCATCATTGGGTTAAATTTTCCATCAAATACTAATTGTACTTCACAAAAGTTCCCCTCTTGAGAGGGGTTAGGGGTGTGTTTTTCAATGTTTCCGGTTAACGTAAAAGGAAATTTATCGCTAGTTGAGCCCAATACAACTTTATTATTTGCAATTTTTTCTCGTAGCTTTAATCGTATTTCTGGCATACCCTTCAGAGCAAACAAAAAAGAGTCTTCACCAACTTCAAACTTATCGGTATTCTCTGGCATAATTTGTTCATAATTTTCAACTTTGGTCAAAAATTCAAACATTTCTTCTTGAGACTTTTTTACAATTACTTTATCTGTTTCTAAATTCATATTGGGGTGTTTCGGATTTTTTAGTCTTGTGTTATATTTTTTTTAAAGTTGACTGCCCACTGAATACTGCCTACTGAATACTGCCAACTATCCTTCCCATTCACTAGGCATCATTCTCCATTTCTGCAAAGTGAACTGATCTTCTTCGGGTACGTATTCTCTCGCTACGGCTTGTTCTATTAACGTGTCGTAATCGCTTATGGTAGTTAATTCTACATTTGCTTTTTTAAAATTTTCAACGGCAATATCAAAACCATAAGTAAAAATAGCAACCATTCCCTTTACGTTAATATCTTGGTCTCGCAAAGCTTCAACCGCTTTTAAGCTACTGCCACCTGTACTTATTAAATCTTCAACCACAACAACGGGCTGATGTTTTTCTATTTGTCCTTCTATTTGATTTTGTCTGCCGTGTTTTTTCGGTTCTGGACGCACATATATAAAAGGTAACCCCAATTCTTGTGCCACTAGTGCCCCTATGGCAATTGCCCCAGTGGCAACCCCAGCAATGGCATCGGGTTTACCATATTTTTGATCTATTATTTTTGAAAGAATTTCTCTTATAAAAGTCCGAACTTGTACATGGGATAATGCAATTCGATTATCGCAATAAATAGGAGATTTCCATCCAGATGCCCAAGTAAAGGGATTTTTTGGACTCAGTTTAATTGCCTTAATTTGTAAAAGGAACTCAGCGGTTTCTTTTGCTTTGTTTTTCTCAAAAATCATAAGAGCAAATCTAAACAATTATTTTAATAATGAAGTCCGTATTTTTCAACAATCAACCTATTTACCTGGTTACAGATTTAAAGTTTGAATCTGACAAACACTTCCACCATATAAATGAAGTTGATTTAATATCACTTTTAAAAAAAAATGAAGAAGGATTTACGGATACAATTTATCTCTATAATGAAAATGCCGATTTTCTATGGCAATCTTTTTCAAATCAATTTAAAATTATTGAAGCTGCTGGGGGTAAAGTTTTCAGTGAAAACAATAAAATACTTTTTATTTACAGAAATGATAAATGGGACTTGCCCAAAGGTAAAATTGAAAAAGGAGAATCAGCTAAAGAGGGGGCTATTAGAGAAGTAGAAGAGGAGACGGGAATTGAAAATCTAACTATTAAAGAGCCTTTAGAAACAACTTACCATATTTACAAGCACAAAGAAAAATACGTACTTAAAATTTCCTACTGGTTTAAAATGACTTCGGATTTTAAAGGAAAACTTTTACCGCAAGAAGAAGAAGGCATTACAAAAGTAGAATGGTTTGCGGAGTCTGAAATTGTAAAGGCTTTAGAAAACACCTATGCAAATATTAAATTGTTGTTTTGAGTTTTTTAAATTGCGTCAGTTCGAGTTAAATTCTGAAAGAATTTAGTATCGAGAACCAACAATGAGTAAAAAACTATTCTCGATACAATTTTCTATAAAAATTTACTCGAATTGACGTTTTTTTACCTCAAGTCTAAAACCTATATACAGGGTAAACCATATGAGCCTTCTCATAATAATCACTTTGTTTGTGAATCCAATCTAATTGAGCATACCAATTATTGGCAAAATCCTTATCATTTGTTTTTTTATTTTCAAACGCTTTCTTTAACTCTAAATTTTTATCTAAAATCTTCTTTGCCAAATCTTCCCAAACATAAGGAGAAAACCCTTCTTTTTGTTGTAAAATGGTATCAAAAAAATTCCAGTTAAAAAAAGAATCAGGAGCTTGGGGCTCCAAGGTTTCCAATAAATATCTGATGCCCGGTTGTGCTGTTTTGATGATTAAGTCGCCTGCCCTAAAATTCATTTCTTTTTGTTGAGATTCAACTTTGGTGTTATAATGCGGGTAGTGACCTTCGTATGCCGACTTCCTTGTTTGGTAATCAGTAATTTTATAAACCTCAACCGAAAAAACGGTATCGTTTTGGATAGGCTTCATTTCAATCTCGTTGAGTTTCAACAACTCAATTATATTATGCCAACCTCGCGGAATTACATAACCTTTTGGGATTTTAACTTCAACGGTCGGTTTAAAATAATTTAGATATTCAACCTCTTTAGTAAATGGTTTCGTTCTATTGTATTTTAATCTAGGTTTTCCGGTAATTTCGCTAGCAATCATTTCCCCTTCAAATCCTTTAAAGTTTAAGGTGGTGGATTTTGTAGTATCAATTTCCCAATCCAAAGGGTAGGTTTTTTGGTTCAATATTGATGTATGATAATTTTTTCTGAGGTTTAAGATAGAATCCGCATCATCATCCATAATTTCAATCATACATACCATCAATTCGTAAGTACCTTCTACTCTTTGTTTGTAAGGTTTTAACATGTGGGTTTCAACCATCATCCCCAAGGTGTTAAAAAGCGTAGTATAACCTGTAGAATACCGTGGATAATCCATAAATTGAGAAAAACCTTTATCTGGTGTACTGTTAAATACATTTACATAAGGGGTAATATCCCATTTTTTTTGAGAAAGCTTTTTTTCCAGTTCGGGCATCATTTCTGCGTGAATATAATCACCCAAACTGCCGCCCAATTTGTTATGCTGGGTAAATAAATGCGTCAAAGTATATTGATAATCTGCACCGTTACTGACGTGATTATCGATAAAAACATCAGGTTGTACTAAATGAAAAATTTTGGCAAAAGTTCTAGCATTTTTGGTATCGCATTTTATAAAATCTCGGTTGAGGTCATAATTACGAGCGTTTCCTCTAAACCCGTAAGATTTTGGGCCATTCTGATTAGTTCTGCTATGTGAATTCCTGTTTAAACAACCGCCTACATTATAAATAGGGATTGCTACCAATACCACATTTTTGGGCGGCTGAACTTTTCCCTGAGCGATGTCTCTAAATAACATCATGGTGGCATCAATGCCATCACTTTCTCCCGGATGGATGCCGTTGTTAATCAACAAAACGGTTTTGTGCTGCTTTATTTTAGAAAAGTCAAATTCGGTATCGGGATTCAAAACCACAATATGCAAAGGTTTTCCAGAATCGGCTTCGCCAATTTCTTGAAGTTGAATTTCAGAATAAGTATTGGCTAAATCTGTATAAAACTGAACTGTCTGTTGGTAAGTAGCGGTTTCCGTACCATTGCTTTCTTCAAAAATGGTTGTGAAATCACTACTTGTTTGACTAACAAGCAATAAGGGGGTGAGAATCAATAAAAAAAGAAGAAAGGTTTTTCTCATTATTTTAGTTTTAAAGTTCAAACTTAATGAAAATATCACTATATCACCTTGTCTTTCTTTAGATTAACTGTATTTTTGCCGCTTCAAAATTGAACCCATGACAGAATTTATTAGAAAGAGAGCAGCAAATGCGAAGAACGACATTTTAAGCGGACTTACCGTAGCGTTGGCGTTAGTGCCAGAGGCAGTTGCCTTTGCTTTTGTAGCAGGTGTTGATCCGTTGGTTGGTTTGTATGCTGCATTTATGATTGGATTAATAACGGCTGTTTTTGGTGGTAGACCTGGAATGATTTCTGGTGCTACAGGTGCCTTGGCGGTGGTTATGGTAACGTTGGTTGCTAAGGGAAATGCTATGGGCAGTCCTAATGAGGAATTAGGCTTGTACTATCTTTTTGCAACTGTTGTTTTAATGGGAATTATACAAATGCTGGCAGGTATTTTTAAGTTGGGAAAGTTTGTAAGATTGATTCCCCACCCTGTAATGATGGGCTTTGTAAACGGTTTGGCAATTGTAATTTTCCTATCCCAACTAGGCATGTTTAAGGAAAATGTTAAGGACGCATACGGTAATAATAAGATTAAAACAGAGTCGGTCGATAAAATTATGGATATCGCAGACAATAAAGTCTATGATGTAGATTCTGGTAAACTGTTATTTATCAAAGAAAATAATCAATTGTTGGATGCCGATACCAATGAAATAAGATACGACATTAACGATGGGCAAGTATTTAACATCAACAATAAAGAGGTTCAATTTAATATTGAACAAGCAGGAATATATGCTGTTGCTAAAAAAGGAAATGCCAAACAATGGTTACCTACTAATGAACTACTATTAATGGCAGGTTTGGTTTTATTAACCATGTTATTGATGTTCGGGTTACCAAAAATTTCTAAAAAAATACCCGATGGTTTGGTGGCTATTTTAGTGGTTTCAGCTATTGCTATTTTCGGAAATTTAGACGTAGCTACTGTTGGTAGTTTTATTGCCGATGGAGGAGGAGATGGACTGAAAGGTGGCTTACCTCAATTTCAATTCGATATTTTCGAAAAAGTGCCATTTACATGGGAAACCTTAAAATTCATTGGGCCTTACGCCCTGATTTTAGCAGCTATTGGTTTGATAGAATCTTTAATGACGTTAAACTTAATAGACGAACTTACCGAAACCAGAGGAAACTCAAATCGTGAATGTTTAGCTCAAGGTGGAGCAAATATTGTAACCGGATTTTTTGGTGGTATGGGCGGTTGTGCTATGATTGGTCAATCTATCATCAATATAAAAGGTGGAGGTAGAGGAAGATTATCGGGTATTGTAGCGGCATTGGCATTGCTAGGTTTTATTTTATTTGCTTCGGGCTTAATAGAGCAAGTGCCTATTGCGGCTTTGGTCGGGGTAATGTTTATGGTGGTTATCGGAACGTTTGCTTGGTCTAGTTTTAGGATTATGAACAAAATACCGGTTAGCGATTTAATTGTGTTGGTATTGGTTTCAACATTAACTGTGATTTTCGATTTGGCCATAGCCGTAATTGCTGGTGTAATTGTAAGTGCCTTGGTCTTCTCTTGGGAAAACGCCAAACGCATCCGTGCCAGAAAGCGTATGCGTGAAGATGGTACTAAAATCTATGAAATTTGGGGACCTTTGTTTTTTGGTAGCATACAAGAATTCAACAATAAGTTCGATGTAAAAAACGATCCTGATAAAGTGGAAATCGACTTTGTGGAATCTCGTATAAGCGACCATTCCGCATTAGAAGCTGTGTTCAATTTGGTTCATAAATACGAAGATGCCGGTAAACAAATCAAATTAAAGCATTTAAGCGAAGATTGTAAAGAATTATTCTATAAAGCGAGTCCAAAATTCCGCGAAGTAATTATAGAAGATATTGACGACCCACGTTACCATTTAGCGGCAGATCCTGAAAAATTTACCAAAGGATTAGGAGAGTATAAGGGGTTGTAGGGATTTTGGAGGCCTCGTTTAACGTATTTGTATATGGTTTGTTGCGTGGTTAAGCAACTAAGTTAACAAATAAAAACCGAATAGAAAATCCGCGAGGATTTTCGTAAGTAGGCTAGAACCAAGCAATAAATTATATACGGCTTAAGTTTGTTTTTTATTCAGTTTATGATTTGAAATCTTTCCAAATCGTATTTAATTCAGTTACTTCTTTTTCGGTCAAATGGTTTTCAAATAATTCACAGTTTGCAAAATATGCCATACATTCTCCAAACTTTAAATATTGACTTTTAGGAATATTCTTTTTCGCTAAACACTTTTTTAAAATTCCAATTCGTTTTTTCTCATCTTCGACAATTATTTCGCCAATTTTTTTTATTTCCAAATCCGAATATTCATTCTGTATGGATTTAAGTGATTTTAAGGAATTCCAATATTTTCTTGCTCCAATTCCTTGTTCCACATTTCGAAATCTGTTTTTAGATAAAGCGAACTTTAAAGGTTCTTTTCTCTCAAGATTTAATTTTTCGTTTTTAACTTCAGTCCAAAATTTTTCAGTATCAACGCTTATTGTTTCATTCCAATAAGTAAGCAAATCATTTCTCAAAGATTTGATTTGGTAAGAATTGATATTTTCAATTTTTAGACATTCCTTTATGAACTTTGAAAGTTCCAGAAAATGTGATTTTGTGTCATTGTCAATTGATATCTCCACAGTTTTTTCGTGAATTTCAACAGCTTTTAAAACTTGTTCGATATTTTCCTTTTTTGTCAATCTCACGTTTTTCTCAAATGGCACACAACGGTTTAGTAAAAAATCGTTTCAATGTTTTTTAATTGATGTTACCTGCCTGTCGGCAGACAGGAACGAAGGTCGTCATTTTTCCAAATAAAGTCAATGTATTTACATTCAATTTATTAACAAATACAGTTGGGTTATAACCCCAACTTATCCATTTTTGCTTTTTCATATTGGCTATCTTCGGCAGGGTAGTTTAATATATTTTCAAATTTACCGGAATCTTTTGCTAAAGACCAAATCAGGCTTTCGCCAGCACTTTTTGGGGTTTTATCAAAAATTGGGTCTTTAAAAGCATCATCGGCATCTAATAATTCCCAACCTTTTTCTTTAAAGTGGGCAATTAAATCATCTAAAAACAACGCAGCCGCCAAATTATGATGTAACAATAAAGTATGCTTAATATGTCTACCTGTTAATTGATAGGATAGTTTTTCGTAATACTCCGACTTTTCAAACAGATGGTTTACATAATATTCTTTAAAACCTTCAATGTCCGCATCAGGATTTTCTTTTAAACGCTCTACCAATCGGCTATCCACATACCAGTCAGAAGCATCAATAGTAACATATCCATTCTTGTAGTCCTGTGCTATTAAAAACTTTCTTATACTATCAATTTTAGCTTGTGTGTTCCCCTCTTTTAAATACGGAAATCGGAATAGTTTTATATAGTTGTTGTACTTTTTAATAATAGCATCCGTCTTAATAATTTCTTTTGAAAAATCATCAAAACTAACGGCTTCGTTATTGTAATTGGGATGTGTATACGTGTGATTTGCAATCTTGTGGCCTCTATCGCTCCAACTTTTTAACAAAAACTTCCCTTTGGTATCGGTTTTATTGCGACCCGTTACAAAGAACACCGCTTTAAGATTGGCATCCTCTAAATTATCGAGCAACATTTTGTTCCATTCTTCAAAAGTATAACCCGGTCTATCCGCTTTAGAGCCGTCATCAAAAGTAAAACTAACTTTTGGCTGGGCAAATAACATAAAGGAACTGATAAAAAAGAGGAATAAAAACTTATTTTTCATTGCGTAATTTCTGACGAACTGCTAAATTAGGGATTTTAATAATATTCTCAGTTCAAAAAACGTCAATTCGAGACCTTAATATAAATTTATAGAGATGAATGGATTGACAAAGGGAAGTGTGAAAAGTCCTCCCCTTTTTTTAAGGGAGAGCCTGTGCCGAACTTGATTCGGTATGCCCAAACGGCATTTCAAATTTTCAGAAAATGGTTACGGGCGGAGGGGTTTATGCGATTATTAAAAACCTGAATATTAACAATTTAACTAAAAACGTCAATTCGTATGCTTTTTCGAAAAAAAGAGTATCAAGAATAGATTTTGAAAAAAGATTATTAAATTCAATTATTGAACTATGCAAACATTCCAAAAAGAAATAAAACTACCACCACAAAAAAGAGGTTTCTATTTAATTACTAATATAATTCTACAAAATATTCCCGAGATTAAAGCCATAAATAGCGGCATGCTACAAGTATTTATAAAGCACACTTCTGCCAGCTTAACCATTAATGAAAACGCTGACCCAACGGTCAGACAAGATTTTGAAAGTCATTTTAACGAAATGGTGCCAGAAGATGCTCCTTATTATATCCATACTTACGAAGGTCCGGATGATATGCCAGCACATATAAAATCTTCGTTATTAGGAGCTTCCGTGCAAATTCCAATAACCAACGGAAAATTAAATTTAGGAATTTGGCAAGGTATTTATCTTTGCGAACATCGAAACCATGCTACTTCTAGGTCTGTAATAATAACAGCTTTTGGCAATTGATTTATTATACTTTTAGATCCTCCCCTTTTTTAAGGGGAGGTGTCCTTATGTTATTATTATCGTTTCGGATGAACATAATGGACGGAGGGGTTAAAAGTTTTGTCATTAGGAGCAAAACGAAATGTTGTGGATCAATTACAATTTCTCATATAATGTAGCAATCTTTTGAATGTTTCTTCCCAACAATTTTATTTCAGCTTCGCCTCCAACAATTTTTCTAACACCATCTCCACCCCATGTTCATTATTGGTTTTAGTCGCATAATTTGCAGTTTTTTTTACGTTTGGGTGGGCATTTTCCATGGCAAAACTGAAATCTGCCATAGCTAGCATTTCCAAGTCATTGTTATAATCGCCAAAAACCATGGTTTCCGCTTGGCTAATGCCCATATTTTGTTGCAGTTGCTGTAATGCGTAACCTTTATTGGCATTGTTGTGAGATATGTCCAACCAATTTTGCCCTGAAATTTTTATTTTCATCTCATTTTCTAAATGTTTTACTCCAGGAAATAAATATTTTTCGGAAGATTCAAAATGATATACCGCAATTTTCAAAATAGGATCATGGGTTACTTCGTTAAGATCTTTAACTATTTTATATTTGCTGTAATACTCGTCAAATAAGGAAATAAAGTCTTGGTCATCGGTTTCTATATAAGCACTTTCTTTACCACATAGCACCGCGTAACCACCGTTTAGTTTACGAATTAAAGGAATTAGTTGTTGTATTTTTTCCATGCCTAAATCGGTAAACAAAAGTTCTTTGTTTCCTTGCCTAGTAATACCACCATTTTCAGCAACAATGGTAATATCGTTTAGTATAGATTCAAATTTAGAACTCATACTGTGGTATTGTCTTCCACTAGCGGCAACAAAATGAACATGATTTTTAAGTTCGTCAAAAAGTTCAAAAAAACGATCACTAACCATATGCTTGGAATTTAGTAGCGTTCCGTCGAGATCGGTAACTACTAATTTTACTTTAGATAAGTCCATTGAGTAATTTTAAGATGCAAACATAATATTATCTAAGTAAATTAAAGCTTATAAATAGATTGATTTTAAAATAACCCGTTGTGCATTTTGAATCAAAACAGTATCAAAATGTCGGTTCGAGTGATTTTGAGGGACGAAAAATCGTATCGAGAACTAATTAACAAGCCAAAATTCTTATTCTCGATATAAATTTTACTCATTTCAGTCGTAAAATTCACTCGAATTGACAGAGTTTTATCAAAACACACGATAAGTTAAAATAGAGTAAATTCTAACAGGATTTTATTTTTTAATAAAAGCAACCACTGCATCTGAGACATCATCACCAATTATTTTTAAATAATAGATACCATCTTCTAATTCAGAAACATCAATTCGATCCGTATAGGATTTTGTGAACACACTCTGTCCCAGTACATTATAAATAACAATCTCTTTTATGATTGCCTCAGTTTTAATGGTTAAATAATTTGATGCAGGATTTGGATAAACGCTGAAATTTTTTATAGAAGTATCACTTAAAGATAAGGTGGCTCCCGATTCATACGCACCAATATCTATGACCCCAATATTTGTTCTAGTAGCTACATTATTAGGATGCACATAGTGTTGATTAGGAATCAACGAGTTTCCTAAAAAAGGATCTATTGATAAACCTGCATTTACAGCGGGTGAATTTGACTCAATTCGATAGTCATAATTTGATTCATTCACAAAAAGCACGCTGTTAATATTCGATTCCGCCAAGTTATTAGTCATTAAAGTTGCCGTTCCAGAAAGTAGCGTTCCAGAACCTGCAAAGATATTGTTATGAATTGCAGAACTGTTAGTACCACTCTGTATACTAATAAAAATACATGATGCCACACGTTTATTGACCATAGTATTGTTAATTACGAGTAAATTGTGAGAAATTGGATTCGTCAATCCTTCCAATCCATAACCAATCAAATTATTGTTTTCGGCGTTGGGGCCTTGCATTAAAACATTGCCCATTATTAAGGATAATCCACCGTTGGGAAGATCAATCAATCTACTCGAAAAGCCGGTTTCTTCGTCCATTATCCTATTATATAGTATGTAGTTTTCATTGGCTCTAGACTTTAAATTGTGACCTATTTTGGCATGATGGGAATAATTATACCTAAAAGTTAGCGAATTAACACGACCAATATAAAGATTGTGAGATTGCCCATCACCAAAGCCATTATTTTCAAATTCAGTATGTTCGATTATGATATCACCAGCCCCAGAATTAGCTGTCAAAATACCATTCTCGTTATCGTGAAAGTAACAATTACTAACCGTCATTCCGTCACCATCTAATCTGATGCCAGCTCCATTTTTATCTGGTACGGTCGCTCCGGAAAATTCAATATTCTCAACCGTAATATTATTTCCTGCCAACACCCATATACCCTTACCCCAAATGTTTAAGCCATTTGCCACTAGATGGGGTTTGCCGCCAACACCTCTAATAATTAAATTATTTTTTGACCAAACCGCCAGTGCAGGTTGTCCTTCAAAAGTTTCGGCATCAATTTCAATGATATCACCATCTTGTAATACATTGGCGTTGTATAAATCATTCGGACTTTTGTAGATTCTCGATGAACCAACTTTAAAAGTGGCAGCGTGTAATGATAACCCTAGAGATAGAAATAGAAGTAGTAATTCTTTCATATTGATTTTATTAAATTGAATAATTCCGCTAAAATCAAATTGGGTTGTGATGCCTAAGTTAAGAAAAAACAACAACTTAATAGATTAATTTTTTTAAACGCATGAATTAATTCATTATTTCCAATAACCCAATAACCCAATAACCCAATAACCCAATAACCCAATAACCCAATAACCCAATAACCCAATAACCCAATAACCCAATAACCCAATAACAAAAAAAGACCGCTGAATGGCGGTCTTTTTTCAAGTAAGTAAGAAATTTATTAATTTATTTAACTTTATCTACAACGGCTTTAAAAGCTTCAGGATGATTCATTGCTAAATCAGCCAATACTTTTCTGTTCAACTCAATGTTATTGGCTTTTACTTTGCCCATAAACTGTGAGTAAGACATACCGTGTTGACGTGCACCAGCGTTTATACGCTGAATCCACAATCCTCTAAAGTTACGTTTATTTTTTTTTCTATCACGGTAAGAATAAGACATTGCTTTTTCTACCGCGTTTTTGGCTACTGTATAAACGTTTTTACGTCTTCCAAAATAACCTTTTGCTTGTTTTAATATTTTTTTTCTGCGAGCTCTTTTAGCTACTGAATTTACCGATCTTGGCATAATTTTAATTGTTTTTTGTATCAGGCAGTCTCAATATTGAGACATTTTATAGGCTCTAATACATGGTTAATACTTTGTACTCCGTAGCATTTGCGAAGGAGTATAATTACCTATAAACTTTATTCATTATAATAAAGCCTATTTCAATTTTAACATTTTTAACACGTTCATTTCATCGGCCTTATGTACCAATGCAGAATGTGTTAGTTTTAGCTTACGCTTTTTAGATTTTTTTGTCAATATATGACTCTTAAAAGCATGCTTTCTTTTAATTTTACCTGTACCTGTTAGCTTAAAGCGTTTTTTGGCACTAGATTTCGTTTTCATTTTAGGCATTTTCTCCTACTTTTTATATTTATTCTTACTTACTTTCTTTCTTTTGTCATTCCGAGGCACGAGGAATCTCATCATCGTTTACTCGTATCTTTTTTCGCTTTTCACTCCCTTTCCTGAGGAAAGGGTCGGGGATAGGCTTTTTTACTTTTTCCTGGGTGCAATAAACATCGTCATACGCTTACCTTCCAATCTTGGTAATTGCTCTACTTTTCCATAATCTTCCAGATCTGTCGCCAATCTTAATAATAAAATTTCACCTTGATCTTTATAAACTATTGAACGCCCTTTAAAAAAGACATACGCTTTTAATTTGGCTCCATCTTGTAAAAACTTAATAGCATGTTTCTTTTTGAAATCGTAATCATGGTCATCTGTGTTTGGACCAAAACGAATTTCTTTCATTACAACTTTGCTCGCTTTTGCTTTTAAAGCTTTTTCGCGTTTCTTTTGTTCGTACAAAAACTTCTTATAGTCAATTACTTTACAAACAGGTGGTGATGCGTTTGGCGATATTTCAACAAGATCTAACTCTAACTCTTCTGCAATTTTCTTTGCTTGGGCTAAAGGATATACTCCTATTTCTACATTATCTCCAACTAAACGAACTTCTTGAGCTCGAATGTTGCCGTTTATGCGATGTGCATCTTCTTTTTGTATTCTCCAAGGTTTTCTACCCCCTTTTCTTCGTATTGCTATGGCTGTATAATTTTAATTAAACTTAAACTGTTGTAATGTACTATTTATTTCTTTATTTACCAAAATGGAAAAATCTTCAACGGTTATCTTTCCTAAATCTTCTCCTCCGTGTTTTCTTACCGATATAGTTTCCGTATTTTCTTCATCTTCTCCAACAATAATCATAAACGGAATTTTCGTAACTTCTGCGTCTCTGATTTTTTTGCCGGTCTTTTCATTTCTGTCGTCAATCAGGCCGCGAATTTCGTAATTTTCCAGCAATTGTAAAACTTTTTGGCTATATTTTTCATATTTCTCACTGATTGGCAGTAAAATGACTTGCTCGGGCATTAGCCACAGTGGAAAGTTGCCTCCTGTATGCTCTAATAATAAGGCAATAAACCGTTCCATGGAACCAAAAGGAGCTCTATGAATCATTACGGGTCTATGTAGTTGATTATCAGAGCCTTTATAGGTTAAATCAAAACGTTCAGGCAAAGTATAGTCAACTTGAATAGTACCCAATTGCCATTTTCTGCCTAAGGCATCCTTTACCATAAAGTCTAATTTCGGTCCATAAAAGGCAGCTTCTCCACTTTCAACTACATAAGGTAATCCTTTGTCTTCTGCCGCATTAATTATAGCCTGCTCTGCCTTATCCCAAAGTTCGGGGTCTCCAATGTATTTATCAAGATTTTCCATATCCCTTACCGAAACTTGAGCAGTATAACTATCTAACCCTAAAGAATTTAACACATATAAGGATAAATCAATTACATTTTTAAATTCTTGATCTAATTGCTCAGGCATACAAAAAATATGGGCATCATCTTGAGTAAAACCTCTAACACGGGTCAATCCATGTAGTTCTCCACTTTGCTCATACCTATATACCGTACCAAATTCAGCAAAACGCTTGGGTAAATCCTTATAAGAGTATGGTTTGTTGTTGTAAATTTCGCAATGATGTGGGCAGTTCATTGGTTTTAACAAAAACTCTTCATCTTCTTTAGGTGTATGTATCGGCTGAAAACTATCCTCTCCATACTTAGCATAATGCCCAGAAGTAACATATAGTTCCTTTTGACCAATATGTGGTGTTACCACCATTTCATAACCAGCTTGCTTTTGGGCTTTTTTCAAAAAATTTTCCAAACGCTCACGTAAGGCAGCACCCTTTGGAAGCCATAAAGGCAGTCCTTGCCCCACTTTTTGGGAAAAAGTAAATAATTCGAGTGCTGCACCTAATTTTCTATGGTCTCTTTTTTTAGCCTCTTCTAGTAAATGTAAATATTCAGTCAACTCTTTCTGCTTCGGGAAAGAAATTCCATACACACGAGTCAATTGTTTATTTTTTTCATTACCACGCCAATACGCACCAGCAACACTCATTATCTTTACAGCTTTTATAAATCCAGTATTGGGTATGTGACCACCGCGACATAAATCCGTAAAATCCGCATGGTCGCAAAAAGTAATCTCACCATCGGTTAAATTTTCGATTAATTCAACCTTAAACTCGTTATTTCGCCCATTATAATAAGACAAAGCATCTGCTTTTGAAACTGTACGCAATTTAAATTCAAATTTTTCACGAGCAAATTCGATCATCTTATCCTCAATTTTCTTAAAATCATTATCGGATAAAGTCTCATCGCCAAAATCAACATCATAATAGAAACCATTTTCAATCGCAGGACCTATAGTAAGTTTCGCATTCGGATAAAAATGCAAAATTGCCTGTGCCAAAAGGTGTGCAGAGGAGTGCCAAAATGCTTTCTTCCCCTCAACATCTTTCCATGTATATAAAATCAAAGCTCCGTCTTCGGTAAGTTCAGTTGAAGTTTCAACAGTATTATCATTAAACTTAGCTGAAATAACATTTCTGGCAAAGCCTTCGCTAATATTTTTGGCAACGTCCATAGGAGTGCTATTTTGCTCAACTTCTCTAACCGAACCATCAGGTAACGTAATTTTAATCATAGTTATGGTAAATAAGTTTGCAAAGATATTAGAAAACAAATTCTTGCACAAGAAGCCTTTGTATTATATTGAATTAAATGTTTTGGGCGTTACCCTGTTGTTGTTTAAATCAGAAATTTATTGATAAAAATGTCTGAAACAACAGGGTCAGGCTTTCCGCTTTATCTTTTTATGTTCAAAAGTTTTTTGGTGTTATGTTGCAGATATTAACCGTTCCTAACCGGTACTAATGTAGGCAATTGATAGATGTCCATAAAAAGGATGCCGCTGTAATCCTTAACGCGAACTGCTTTTTAGTTGTATATACTTAACTAAGTAGTTGAATTTTAACACACTAAAAAATATACAAAATATATCTAAAAATAATTGGAATATTAGTTTGTCAGAAACTAAAAAGCATTGTATATTTGCACCCCGCAATTCGGAGAAGGATGTGTTGTTAAGAATTGCATGAAATATTGTTTTTTATAGGAAATAAAAAATTTTCAAAAAAAAGTTTATTTTTCCTTGTCGGGTAAAAAAAAGGTTTTAAATTTGCACCCGCTTACAGAAACAGAAAAAAATATTGAAATAGTGATTTGGTAATTTTATATTGGTTCGATTCCAATACACAAACAAATAATACCTGATAGAGATTAGGTATTTTTTTTCGGAAAAATTTTAAGAATAATTCTGAAAAGTTCATTGAAACTATTGAAAATTGACAGCGTAAAAATAGAGTGGAATTATATGGTTCGGCTTATCTTTTTTTATAAAGGGGTAGGTCACCTAGAATTTTTTTTTGAGAAGCTTTTCGTTTTAA
>NZ_JAXKVV010000032.1:0-36381 GCF_034296135.1 Aureibaculum koreense | reverse complement strand
TGCTTGGGTGTCAACGGCAAAATCTTTTTTGGTTTGGTAGCCTAGAGCATCAGCCAATGCTCCTTCTATCACATCAATATTTCTGTTTTCACAAAAAACCAGTGGAACGACCAACCAGTAATTGCCTGTACCTACACTTCCATCAGCTCTGTGATAACCATGAAAAGTTCTATCTTTAAATTTAGAAACATCAGGTGCCGACCATGTAAATTTTTCCTTAGAATCTTTGAAAGAAGCCGAGGCATGTTTTACGTTTTCTATAGTTATGGAAGTCCCTTTTTGAATGGGTTTGATCGCTTTGCCAATAAGTACGCCGTACATATAGATTTCATCCCCGATATTAAAATCTTTCAGAGCAAATTTATGTTTTTGTTTGATGTTTTCTTTTAAGATAACCTCGGTATTGCTAATTGTAGTGACCATGCCCTTTTCCAAATTGGTTATGGCTACAATAATATTATCTCGCGGATCAATTTGTACGTAATTTTTCTTCATCTATTTTCTCACTTCTTTAATTGTCTCCAAGGCTTCTTTGACCTTTTTTTCCAGTCCTTTAAAATCTTTATTCGCAATTATCTCTTTTGAAATTAATTGAGAACCCATTCCTACACAGGTCACACCGGCGTCGAACCAGCCTTTTAGGTTTTCTTTTGTTGGCGATACGCCGCCCGTGGGCATAATCGATGTCCAGGGTTGAGGACCTTTTACACCTTTTACAAAGTTGGGCCCATAAATGTCTCCAGGGAACAATTTAACAATCTCGCAACCCAATTCTTCAGCTCTAGCTATTTCCGTTAACGTACCGCAGCCCGGTGACCATAATACTTTACGACGGTTACATACTATAGCAATGTCTTCTCGGAGTACCGGTGTTACAATAAAATTAGCTCCCAATTGCATATATAACGAAGCAGCTTCGGCATCCGTTACCGAACCTACCCCCATAATCATTCCCGGCAGTTCCTTAATGGCATATTTGGTCAACTCGCCAAAAACTTCATGGGCAAAATCGCCTCTTGAAGTAAACTCCATTAATCTCGCTCCCCCATCGTAACAGGCTTTTAACACTTTTTTGCTCAGTTCTATGTCATTATGAAAAAACAAGGGGATCATTCCTGTTCCCTTCATTGCCGTTGCCACTTCTATTCTTGAAAATTGTGCCATTTTTTATTGTTGAATCGTATAATTGTTTTTTTGGAATTTGGAATTTGATTTTTTATATTTTTATTTATCTCGCTACACGTCCCGAGGCATCCCCTCCCATTAATTTTTCTACTTCTGATACCGTTACCAAATTGGCATCGCCTTTTATAGTGTGCTTTAATGCAGATGCCGCCACTGCAAAATCCAAGGCGTTTTGGTCATCTTTCGGGTATTTTAACAGCCCGTAGATCAATCCGCCCATAAAACTATCCCCGCCACCAACTCTATCTACAATATCCGTAATTTGGTACTGACGGGTTTCGTACATTTTTTTGCCATCGTACAGCACACCGGCCCAAGTATTGTGCGATGCGGATATCGAGCCTCTTAATGTGGTGATTACTTTTTTGGCTTTTGGGAATTTTTCCATCATCTGTTTGCAGACCGAAAGAAAGGCTTCCGCTTTCACATCATGTCCGTCTTTATGAACGTCCAATCCTTCCGGGTGAATGCCAAAATGTTTTTCGGCATCTTCTTCATTGCCCAAAACAATATCGCAATATGCCGTAAGTTCTGTCATTATCTTTTCCCTAGCTTCATCATTACAGTATGTCCACAGTTTTGCCCTGTAATTCAGATCCGTTGAAATCGTGATTCCTTTTGCACTTGCCGCTTTTACAGCTTCCAAACATACATCTGCAGCCCCTTGGGAAATGGCCGGTGTAATGCCCGTCCAATGGAACCATTTTACACCATCGAAAACAACGTCCCAATCAATCATACCAGGCTCTATCTCCGCTATTGCGGAATGTGCCCGATCATAGACTACTTTTGATCCTCTACTTACCGCTCCGGTCTCTAAAAAATAGATTCCCAAACGGTCTCCGCCCCAAACTATCTTATCTACGCCTGCGCCTCTTTTACGCATTTCCATCATGGCACATTCGCCAATATCGTTTTTTGGCAAGCGGGTTACAAAATCGACCGGAACACCATAATTCGCCAACGAAACGGCCACATTGGATTCGCCACCGCCATAAACAACATCGAAACTGTTGGCTTGTGAAAACCTTAAAAATCCTTCTGGAGCCAATCTCAACATGATCTCCCCAAAGGTGACTACTTTTTGCATTTTATTCTTATTTTTTAAAATTAACCGTTGCTTTTATTACTCCAGTTTCTGGGTTTAACCAGCTATCAAAATTAGCAATCATATCCTTATAATCCACATTATGTGTGATAAAAGATTCCGTTGGAAACTGATCTAACACATTGATAACGTGCTCAAAATCTTCGGTAGTGGCATTTCTACTGCACATCAAGGTCATTTCTTTGGCATGAACCGCTGGATGGTTATAAGTCAATTCTCCTTTGGACAATCCTACCAAAACAAATCGTCCGCCATGAGCCATATAGTTTGGCCCTGCTTCTAAGGCACCTTTATGGCCAGAGGCATCAAAAACGGCAGTAGCTAATTCGCCATTTGTAATTTCTAAAATCTGTTTTACAGGATCGTTACCTACATTTACAATATAATCAACTCCAATTTTTTCTTTAGCATATTGCAATCTGCCATCGTTCATATCCAGGGCAATAACCTTTGCCCCTTCAATTTGTGCCAATTTCATAATGCCAATTCCTATAGGCCCACAACCCACTACCACCACAAATTCGTCTTTTTTAATATCGGCACGTCTTACGGCATGAGCCCCAATTGCCAAAGGTTCTACAATGGCCATTTCGTTATCCGATAAATGATTGGCAGGCAATAAAATATTAGTGGGAACGGTAATTTGTTCTTGCATTCCGCCATCGGTATGTACGCCCAATACTTTTATATTTGTACAGCAATTTGTTTTTCCATTTCTGCAAGCAATACAATTACCACAGCTTATATAGGGCATAATTACAACCCTATCTCCTGCTTTGATTCCTTTTTCGTTTTCACCAATTTCTACTACTTCAGTAGCCAGTTCGTGACCCAAAATTCTTGGATACGTGAAAAAGGCTTGGTTTCCTGAATAGGCATGCAAATCTGTACCACATATACCAACTTTATTGACTTGTAGCAGGGCTTCATTTTCTTTTTTAACGGGATTCTCTTTCTCTTTTAATAAAAATTCACCCGGTTTTTCACAAACTATGTATTTCATGTGTCTTTTTTTATAATCCTATTTTTAAAGAAAAAGAATGATTGCCTACCTTTTTTGATGGCAATTTAACTTCTAACCCTTATTTTGTTTGTTTCCAATTTAATTTGGCATCACTGCCCAACAAAGAAACCGATTTTACTTTATCTTCACTCTCTTTGATAGATTTAATAGTTACTTTGCTATTTTCAGGCCAAGCCATCATAATGGCGTACAAGTTAACATCTTTATGTGTAAATCTAATATCCTGACCTGTAAAATTTTTATTCTGTCCTTCTGAATGGTGTCCTTTTTGAACTTCGGCAGGGTCCTTGCCAAAAGTTTTCCAATATTTAGTATTATAAATCGCTTCACCATTTACTTTTAATCAATCTCCAATTTCCAACAAAACTTTCTTCTGATCCTTGGCAATAGTACCATCGGCTTTTGGCCCCACATTCAACAACAAGTTTCCGTTTTTAGATACAATGTCGACCAAATCATCAATGAGTTGATTAGCTGTTTTGGATTTCATCCGTTAAAAACGGTACGGTATTAATCGTTGCGGTTGAGCTTTTTAGTCCTTTGGATTTGGCGGTAATCGTAATCTTACCCGAATTTTCCGTACCCTTAATGTATATAGATGCAACGCCATTATATAAAATAGCGGGATTAACGTCAATTTTTCCATTGTCAACTAATTCCCCATTACCGGAAATACTAAATTGCACTTTATTTGTGGCGTTGGTTATAACCTCTCCATTTTCATCCAACACGGACGCGTGCACCAATCTTAAATCGGAACCTCCAGCGTAAAAAGGTAGATCTGTGATATTAAAATCAATTTTGATATGATGTGACTTTCCTTGTTTGGTACGTGTATGTTCCATGATTTTTAATCCGTTATTATAACCGATTGCTTTCAATTTTCCTGCTTTCCAATTGGTATAAAAAGTGAAAGAGGGATGGCCTAAATTGGCTTTTACCGAAGTATTATCAGGTTTTTGTTTGGCGATTAATTTTCCGTCAAGATATAATTCCACTTCTTGGCAATTCTAATAAAAGAGTCGTTTAGAAATAAAAATGGTCAAAAAATGTTCCTGGAACTTGGGACTTTTGTCCTCGTTCTCTTTTTCAAGATAATTGACCAGATCTCGGACGCTCCCCTTATAGTTTACCCCTGTTTACTGTGCTGTAATGCCAATGTACATAGATTAAGAATTTTGTAATTTCCGTTTTAATTTTATGAGTTCCTCCGCTGAAAGCAACAATTTCAAATAGCCTTTTCTAAAACCGCTTTTGACCGTTTTGACACTTTCCAGTACATAGGCAAAATCCCGTTTTACCAAGTTCATTTTATCTTCCAGACGTTCGTATCGGATTTTGGGCACAGTGGTTTCTTCAATGGGTTTATTTTTTTCTCTTCGCTTATCGGCAAATTTCTTTTCGACTAAAACGGGTTCTTCTATTGTCTAATCCAAATTTTCTTCAAATAAGGATAATAACATGGCCGTTGTCGGTTGGGTCTGTTCTTTTTCTATGCTCTTGATTATAGCGATAATGGCTTCTGTACGTTTTCTATTTTTGATCATTTCCTCTACTATACTACGCTCAGATCGATCCGCTGGCAAAAAGCCGTGCCATTCAAAAAAGTTCATCATAACGTTAAGGCTTTCAGAATGTGATTTTGTTATTTTCCAGGAAAATAAGCGGAATCTTTTAACAACCGAAATCGTGAGGTTTACAGTGTTGTATTCATATCTGTATTTGCCTTTCACTATCATTTTACGCCAAATTTTTCAATGTTTTCAGGGCTTTACAAAGGATTTGACCCAATTTAGATAATTCCTAAAAATGCACCTGTAGCGTTGCTTTGCACGCTACCCTCTTGCTTTACAATTTCTTTGTCTTGTAAGCACACTTTGTATAGAGACCTTTATTTCATGAAATAGCTAACTTAACCACAGACATTTCTTTTCAAATTATAATGATGAAAAAATAAAATTGAATGAAGGTTTTTTGTTTAAGCTCTTAGCTTGCTTAAGCTAAATTAAATATCAAATAAGAACTTCTGTTTCTTGTACTTCATGTACATATCCTTATCAAATTCATACAATTGTGCTGCTCTATGCGTAACATTTGATTGTTTTATCGGGCTCTTAGTTAAAAAACCCATTTTTAAAATTTTTCGTCTAAAGTTTGGTTTATCCAATCTTATTTGTAGTATAGCTTCATAAATTTTTTGCAAATCGTATAAAGAAAATTGTTTGGGTAAGAGGTTGAAACCAATAGGCTCTTGTTTAACTTTGTTCCTTAATGTTGTAAGCCCAAAATCTAATATTGTATTGTGATCGTAAGGAAGTTTTTTAACGTCTTCCAAAGACACCCACTTAGCCTCAGAGGCTGTAAAACCTGCTAATATTTTAACATCATTAGACCTAATTAAAGAGTAATATGCAATAGTCACTACTCTTTGATTTGGAAATCTATTTAAATTCCCAAAGGCTTTAAGTTGCTCCAAAAAAACTTTATCTAAGCCTGTTAAAACATAAAGTAATCTGGAAGCAGCAGCATCAAGTGACTCATCACTAGTTACCCACCCACCTGGAAGTGCCCATTTTCCTTTACTAATTCCATCAGCATGTTTAATTAATAATACTTTTAATTTTTTATCAAAACCAAAGATTACATTGTCAATTGATAAATTAGACATTAATTTTTTCATAATTTTAATCACAAATAGTCATATTGACTATATTATTTTTTTAATATCTTTGACAAATGTACTATATAGGATTGGATATTGGTAGTTCATCCATAAAGGGAGCATTAGTTGAAATAAGTTCAGGCAAAAGTCTGGGTATTGTTCAACAGCCCGAATCTGAAATGGGTATGATTGCCTTAAAAAATGGTTGGGCAGAACAAAACCCCGATGAGTGGTGGAAGCATGTTTGTAACGCTATCAAACGGCTAAAAACGAAATACGCTGTTTCAGAAAAAGATATAAAAGGAATAGGTATTTCTTATCAAATGCACGGGCTTGTTTTAGTTGATAATAAAGGGAAACTTCTAAGAAAATCAATCATATGGTGTGATAGCCGAGCGGTAGAAATAGGCAATACAGCTTTTACAGAAATTGGCGAAGAAAAATGCACTTCAAATGTATTAAACTCACCAGCCAATTTTACAGCTTCAAAACTAAAATGGGTTAAGGAAAATGAACCTGAGGTTTATAGTAAGATCTATAAATTTATGCTACCGGGAGATTATATTGCCTATAGATTCTCAAACAAAATAAATACAACTATCCCCGGATTGTCCGAAAGTATTTTTTGGGATTTTAAAAATGATAAGGTTGTCGATTTTCTTCTTGATTTTTATGGTATTGATATGGATAAAACTCCAACTTTAGTTGATACTTTTGGACTACAATCTGTTGTTAATGGTAAAGGGGCGACCCAAAGCGGACTAGGAGAAGGTACGCCTATACTATATAGAGCTGGAGATCAGCCCAATAATGCGTTATCATTAAATGTATTTAATCCAGGGGAAGTAGCAGCAACCGGAGGTACTTCGGGGGTGTTTTATGCGGTTACGGATAGTTTATCAGGTAAGGAAAGTTCGAGAGTAAACAATTTTGCTCATGTAAATTATGTAAAAGGAACAGATCCTAAAATTGGTAAATTACTATGTATTAATGGAGCGGGAATTCAATACAGATGGTTATTGAACAATTTAGACGTAAGTTCTTATGACGAAATGAACAAGTTGGCTTCTGAAATACCTGTGGGCTCAGATGGTGTTTGCATCTTGCCTTTTGGCAATGGGGCTGAAAGAATGCTGAATAATAAAGATTTAGGAACAAGGTTGTTAAATGTAAATTTGAACAATCATCATAAAGGTCACCTATGTAGGGCCGCATTGGAAGGCATTGCTTTTTCATTTGTATACGGAATGGAAATATTAAAATCAGATGGAATTAAGCCTAAGGTTATTAGGGCTGGAAACGACAATTTATTTCGTTCAGAAATTTTTGCCAATACAGTATCCACTTTAATTGAACAAGAAATAGAAATTTATAATACTACCGGGGCAATAGGGGCTGCAAGAGCTGCAGGACTGCACAAAGGTGATTTTGAAAATTTTGGGAAACTGGTCATAAATAATGATTATGTTACTACTTTTACACCTAAAAAAAATAAACAAGCATACGTAAAGGCTTATAATAATTGGAAAAAGGAATTAGAATTGATTATTAATAAGTAAATTTTATAAAAAATAATTATGGCATTAATTGGCAATAAGGAATACTATAAAGGTATTGGTGAAATAAAGTTTGAAGGAAAGGAATCTGATAACCCGTTGGCTTTTAAATATTATAATCCTGAACAGGTTGTGGCAGGAAAAACAATGCGTGAACATTTCAAGTTTGCCATAGCCTATTGGCATACATTCTGCGGTCAAGGTTCGGACCCTTTTGGACCGGGCACTCAAAATTTTGAATGGGATAAATCATCAGATCCTATGCAAGCGGCCAAAGATAAAGCCGATGCCGCTTTTGAATTCATTACAAAAATGGGATTTGATTATTTCTGTTTCCACGATTACGATTTGGTTCAAGAAGCACCGACTTTTGCTGAATCTGAAAAACGTTTGCAACAAATTACCGATTATATAAAAGCCAAACAGAACCAATCTGGTGTAAAACTATTATGGGGTACCGCTAATGTATTTTCAAATCCACGATATATGAACGGTGCGGCAACCAACCCTGAATTTAATGTATTGGCAAGAGCGGGAGGTCAGATAAAATTGGCATTGGACGCCACCATTAAACTGGATGGTGAAAACTATGTTTTTTGGGGAGGTAGAGAAGGGTATATGTCATTGTTAAATACAGATATGGGTCGAGAGTTAGACCATATAGGGCAATTTTTAACTATGGCTAAAGATTATGCCAGAACTCAAGGCTTTAAAGGAAATTTCTTTATCGAGCCCAAACCTATGGAACCCATGAAACACCAATATGATTTTGATACCGCAACGGCAATTGGGTTTTTAAAAGAATATGGATTGGGCAAAGATTTTAAAATTAACATTGAAGTAAACCATGCAACCTTAGCACAACATACGTTTCAACATGAAATGGAAGTAGCCGCCAAAACGGGCATGTTGGGTAGTTTGGATGCCAATAGAGGTGATTATCAAAATGGTTGGGATACAGATCAATTCCCTAATAACATTCAAGAAACTACGGAAGCCATGCTAGTGTTTTTAAAAGCAGGTGGTTTACAAGGAGGCGGTATCAATTTTGATGCAAAAATCAGAAGAAATTCAACGGATTTGGAAGATGTATTTTATGCTCATATTGGTGGAGCAGATACGTTTGCAAGGGCCTTGCTAATAGCCGATAAGATTATTTCTTCTTCCCCATATGAAAAATTAAGAAAAGAAAGGTATAGTTCCTTTGATTCGGGCAAAGGAAAAGATTTTGAACAAGGCAAATTAAATTTAGAAGACCTATATAAAATTGCCAAAGAAAATGGAGAACTACCTCTAAAAAGCGGTAAACAAGAATTGTTTGAAAATATTATTAATCAATATATTTAATCTATGGCTATTATGTCAACAACAAATTCAAAATACTTAGTTAAACTCACATTGGTGGCTACATTAGGAGGGCTTTTATTTGGATATGATACTGGCGTAATTTCTGGAACAGTAGGTTCTTTAGAAAGCTTTTTTGTAACGCCTAAAGGACTGTCAGAAGCTGCAGCAAGTGCTTTTAAAGGGTTTTTAGTAGCCAGTGCTTTAATAGGTTGCATAATTGGTGGTGTTTTCGGTGGATTGGTCAGTAAAACGTTAGGTAGAAAAAAAGGATTAATTCTAGCTGCCATATTATTTTTAATCTCCGCATTGGGCTCTGCAATGCCAGAAATATTTATTAAACCCATTGGTGAATTAGATCATACTTTTTCTACAATTTTTATTATTTATAGAATTATTGGAGGCATTGGCGTTGGTTTAGCATCTATGTTGTCACCACTTTATATTGCAGAAATCGCTCCTGCAAAAAGTAGAGGTAGATTAGTGTCTTATAATCAACTGGCAATTGTTGGTGGTTTTATGGTGGTATATTTTGTAAACTATTTTATTTCTAAAGGAGGAGGCTCCGACGAATGGCTTAATAATGTAGGTTGGAGATGGATGTTTGCATCTGAAGTTGTTCCCGCAGGCCTATTCTTAGGATTGTTATTCTTCGTGCCCGATACACCACGTTCTTTAATGTTGAAGAATAAGCAGGAAGAAGCTTTAGAGGTCCTTGTTAAAATAAATGGCGAAGATGAAGGGAAGAAGATTTTAACAGAAATTAAAAGTTCTGTGGTTGAAACTTCAGGGAAATTGTTTTCATACGGATGGTTCATTATCATTATAGGTATTACACTTTCAGTTTTTCAACAATTTGTAGGTATTAATGTAGTATTGTATTATGCACCAGAAATCTTTAAATCTATAGACCCGAATACAGATAGTGCTTTATTGCTTACCATAATTGTGGGCATTGTAAACTTCCTATTTACCATTATCGCCATAAAAACAGTAGATAAACATGGTAGAAAGCCATTGATGCTAATAGGGGCTTTAGGTATGGCAGTAGCAATGTTGGCACTTGGTTTTGTATTCTTTTCAGGAGCCACAGGCTATTTAGCCCTTGGCTGTATGATGTTGTATGTGGCTAGTTTTGCTTTAAGTTGGGGGCCTGTTACTTGGGTGTTACTTTCAGAAATTTTTCCTAATAAAATCAGAGGAAAAGCCATGGCTGTTGCTGTCGCAGCACAATGGATTTCTAATTACTTAGTATCGTTAACTTTCCCAATGATGAATGATAACTCTTATTTAACAGCACAATATAATCATGGATTTGCATATTGGGTATATAGCATTATGTCTTTTTTGGCTATTGTATTTGTTTGGAAACACGTTCCAGAAACAAAAGGAAAAACTTTAGAAGAAATGGAAAACTTATGGAAATCTCAATAAATTTATAGGGAGTGTAACTGTCAAATATAGAGCTACTCTTAGTAAGTAATTAATAAAAAAGGTTTAATTGGAGTATAATATTAAAGATTAAAAAATGAAAAAAATAGAACTATTATCTGTGCTGACTGTTTTAGTACTCACACTACCCCTAATATCATGTACCAGCCTGAAGTTTGAGAGGACTATTATATTAAAGTCTCCCGACACTAAAATTGCAGTGTATTTTGATAATTCTGACTCTAAAATATCCTACTCAGTATTGTATGGTGGAAAGCCAGTAATAGAGAAATCTGCAATGGGTTTCGTATTCAAGCAAATGCAAACACTAGATAGTAATTTATTTATTAAAAACTATAAAATATCAGAAGTTGATCAAACTTGGGAACAACCTTGGGGCCAGAAAAAAAAAGTTCGTGACAATTATCACAGTTTAGTAATAGAACTTCAGGAGAAAAACGAATCTAAAAGAAAATTAAATATAGAATTTAGAGTTTTTAATGATGGTCTTGGTTTTCGCTATATATTCCCAGAGCAAAAAAATATTGATAGCATCTATATTATGGATGAACTTACAGAGTTTTCATTTGTAAACAACCATCAAGCATGGAATATACCGGCTTACGACAAACGAAACTATGAGATTTTGTATAAAAAATCACCAATAAACACTTTAGGTTTTGTTCATACACCACTTACCATTGAAACTACTAATGAATTATTTTTAAGCATTCATGAAGCATCATTAACAGATTATTCAAGTATGACACTATATAACAACAAAACAAATACTCTAAAATGTGATTTAACACCGTGGAAAGACGGCATAAAAGTAAAAACAAATCATTCATTTAAAACGCCATGGAGAACAATACAAATTGCTCCAAAGCCTGGGGATTTAATAGAATCTAACTTAATTCTTAATCTGAACGAACCTAATAAGTTAGGGGATGTGCCGTGGGTTAAACCAATGAAATATGTAGGTATTTGGTGGGGAATTCATATTAACAAATGGTCATTTCATCAAGGGCCAAAGCTTGGAGCAACTACAGAAAATACAATAGAATATATAGATTTTGCTGCAAAAGAAGGTTTTGATGAAGTATTGGTAGAAGGATGGAACGAAGGGTTTGAAGCTGAATGGTATAAAGATTTTGGCCCGCGACAGGACTTTACAAAACCTAACCCTAGATTCAACATTTTTAAAGTACAAGCATATGCAAAATCAAAAGGAGTAACCCTTCAGGCATATAATGAAACCTGCTCTAACCCCGAAAATTATTTAAGTCAGATAGACTCAGCTTTTTCGTTATATGAAAAATTGGGATATCGTAGTGTAAAAGTAGGCCAGGTAAATGTAGGGACAGATAAAAGTATCTTTATCAATGGCGAACTACACTATGGGCAATATGGTGTTAACTACTACCAAACCGTACTTAAAAAAGCAGCCAAACACCAATTATCAATCAATTTTCATGAACCTGTAAGACCCACGGGACTTCATAGAACATATCCAAATTTAGTATCACAAGAGGGTGCAAGAGGACAAGAATATAACGCTTGGAGCCCCGATGGAGGTAACCCGCCAGATCATTTGACCATTTTACCGTTTACGCGATTACTTGGAGGCCCTATGGATTTTACACCAGGTATTTTTCGCGTAGATATTCCTCAAATGCCAAATAATAGAGTAAATACAACATTATCAAAGCAGTTGGCACTCTATGTGGTGATATATAGCCCCATTCAAATGGCAGCAGATTTAATTGAAAACTATGAAGAACATCCTGCACTTCAATTTATAAAAGATGTGCCTACCAATTGGGAAGAAACTAAAGTCATTGACGCTGAAATTGGAGAGTATATTATTACTGCCCGCAAAGATATAGATTCGGAAGACTGGTATCTAGGTGCTATTACGGATGAGGAGCAAAGAAGTTTTAAAGTTGATCTTACCTTTTTGGATGAGGGTAGCTATGAAGCCCAAATTTATAGTGATAGCAAGGGCACTAATCTGGAGACCTCTCCTATGGAATATCAAATTCTGAAAAAGAAAGTGAAAAACACTGATACTTTAGAGCTACTGCTCGCGAATAGCGGAGGAGCAGCTGTGCGGTTTAAAAAAATGAATGAATAGACCATTCGAAAATTTAGAAAATCAATTTACAATTCTTATAAACAATTTAATATGAAAAAAGTAAAACTCTTTTATTTAATTACCGTTTCTATGTTGTCTTTTATAAAAATTAACGGGCAGCAATTTGATACGAGCATAGAGTCTTTAAGTCAATACGAATGCCCAGAGTGGTTTAAGGATGCTAAGTTTGGTATTTATTGCCATTGGAACGCCCAAACCGCTTCAAAAAGTGCTAATAACGGCTGGTATGCCAGAGATATGTATATGCAAGGCAGCGGAGCCTATAATGATCATTTGAAAAATTGGGGGCATCCATCAGAGGTAGGATATAAAGATATTATAGAAGCTTGGAATGGTGATAAATTCAATGCAGAGCAATGGGTAGAATTATTTAAAGATGCAGGTGCCAAATACATTATTACCATGGCCAATCACCATGATAATTTTGATATGTGGGACTCTAAACACCAACCCCGTTGGAACTCATTAAACTATGGTCCTAAAATAGATGTATGTGCAGAAATGCGTAGAGAAACATTAAAAGCAGGGTTACGTTGGGGCGTTACCACACACGTATCACGTGCTTACAGTTGGTGGCAAGTAAATAAAGACCACGATAAAACTGGAGATAAAAAAGGAGTTCCTTATGATGGAAACAACCCAGAATTTTCAGACTTATATTTTACGAAAGCAAAAAACAGAGCAGCATTAGGTGGAGCTTATTATGAATTAAGAGCTCCATTAGCATCACCAGAAGAATACAAAGAAAATTGGAAAAACAGAATGTTCGATCTTATTGACCGTTACCATCCCGATCATTTTTATTTTGACGCTGCCGTACCTTTTATGGATAATATGGGTGAAACAGGACTTGAGGTTATTTCTCATTATTATAATCATAATGCCGAAAGGCACGGTGGAAAAAACCAAGGTGTTATGGTTTTTAAAGAAATTCCTTACCATGGTATTTTTTATAAAGATATTGCCACAGAAGTTATGGAGCGGCAATTTTCTGGCAGTATTGAAGATAAGCCCAAACAAACTGATAACTCCATAGGGCCTTGGTTTTATACCGGTAACAGTAACTTTAACTCCAAAGAAAAAGCGAAAAGCATAATTCATGATTTGGTAGATGTGGTTTCAAAAAACAATAATTTACTCTTAAACATACCCCCAAAAGCAGATGGTAGTTTTGACGAAAAAACCATACAAACGCTCAAAATTATTGGAACATGGTTAAAGGTAAACGGAGAGGCCATTTACGCCACAAGACCATGGCATATTTACGGAGAAGGCCAGATACGCTACACTACTCGTAAAAAAACATTGTATGCCATTATGCTCAACCAACCATCTCACGTAATTAAAGCTTGTCGAGAATGGACAAAGAATGATATTTTGAAGATTGAACGATTGGACGGCGGCAAGGTATCTTGGAAATTAACGGACCAAGGGTTAAAAATAACCTCTTCCAACAAATCTCCACAGAATGCTTACGTATTTAAAATTGAATGCCGTAAAGAAATTTCTGATTTACCGGTATTTATAGAAAAAAGAAAAGAATCGCAAAAAGGCAAAGACCAAATGGAAGAGTTTGGTTTTGATGGCAATAAAAAAAATAATTGATTTTTAAAACAAACGATATGAAATACAATATAAATTTTTTTCTTTTCTTATTCATATTTTATAGCATTACTTGTTTCGGTCAAGAAAAAAACCTTTCATGGGAAGAACTAAGAGACCATTTTGAGTGTCCCAAATGGTTTTCCGAAGCACGATTTGGGATTTGGGCACATTGGGGAGCACAATCAAAACCTGAATTAGGTGGCGGATGGTATGCACGCCACATGTATATGCAAGATGTAGGCGGAGAAACCTTTGGAAAAAATGCTTACTCTTACCATCTTAAAACTTTTGGGCATCCTTCTGAAATTGGATTTAAAGATGTCATTCACCAATGGAAAGCAAAAAATCTAGATACCGATAACCTGATGCAATATTTCAAAAAAATCGGAGCCAAATATTTTATGATATTGGCAAACCATCATGATCGGTTCGATAATTTTAATTCAAGTCATTTTGAATGGAATTCTGTAAATATGGGCCCTAAACGAGATATTGTTGGCGAATTTGAAAAATCATCACGGAAATACGGGCTTCCATTTGGGGTTAGCTCGCATGACGATAGGTTTCTTAGCTGGTGGTTGCCTGCATTTGGGGCAGACACTAATGGGCCTTACAAGGGCGTTCCTTACGACGGAAATATGACCAAGGAAGATGGTAAAGGAAAATGGTGGGAAGGCTTAGACCCTGCCAATCTTTATGGGCCACCACCAGAAAGGAGGACTCCAGAATGGATTCAAAAAATGAAAGAAAATTGGGTGTTACGCCATATAGAACTTACCACAAAATATGATGTGGACATGCTTTGGTTTGATGGTTATGGTTTTCCTTACGGTGATTATGGAAAGGAAGCGAGTCGTGCGTTTTACAATTATAAACTTAATAAATATGGAAAATTAAATGCTATAGTTGTTGGAAAAATGAAAAATGAACCCTCTACAATTCAAGATATTGAACGTGGTGGTGCCAATAAAATACTTCCTTACCCATGGCAGGGAACGCTTACATTTACCGATTGGTTTTATAAAAAGGATAAACCAAGTAGGCACAACGCACGCACGGTTATAGAATCGCTTATAGACATGAACAGCAAAAACGGAAACTTATTACTAAATGTAGAGCTATTGCCCGACGGAACTATTCCTCAAGAGCATAAAATAATACTTGACAATATTGGTACATGGGTAAACCTTAACAATGAAGCTATCTATGCCTCTAAACCATGGAAAATTTATGGAGATAACCTTGATTCCTATCTAAAGGTTCTTGACGAAAGTAAACTGGACAATGTAGATATAGAAGCTTTAAAAAAACAAAAAGAACAAACTCATTTTAATGAAAGAACCATAGAAAGTCCCTCCTATGGGCATGATGAAGTTAGGTTTACAACAAAAGGCGATGTACTATATGTTTTTGTGCTAAACCCTAAAAAGGGAAAAATTAAGCTACCATCGCTTGGATTTCAGTCTAAATACAATACTAAAAAAATAAGTTCCATTAAAATGTTAGGAAGCAAGACTAAAATTAAATTTAGACAAAATTCTGATAAACTAATACTTAAAGTGCCCAAGAAAAGGCCAAATAAATATACTACTGTTTTTAAAATTGAAGGATTATTAAGTTCTGATCAATAAACTCATTTGACTGTGCAGATAAAGGATTTACTTATAGGTATTATAGCGGCAAGGCTCTTGCTCTTTACCCTTTTGTACATGGGTTAGGTTATTCTGATTTTGAATACCCTAATCTTAAAGTAGATAAGACCAATAGTAAAAAGACGGTGAAGAAGTTGTACAACTTTATGTTAAAGATGTGGAATCTGATAAAGGGCAAAGAAAAATAGTATCAATTAAGAATAGTTAAATTAGACACGACAAAGTAATGCACGATGTCATTAAAAGCTTTAAACCAATCGTTTGTTTACTATTCAGAGCAACTTGGTGGAGGAGGTTAATCTAAAACACAGAAATTAAATAAGGAATTAAAATAGAATTTTCAATAAAATAGAAATGGGTAAAAATAAGGTACGGATAAAACTAACAATAAAATTAGAATATATCATCTTCTTTTTATTGATTACTATAGGACTGAACAAGAACAACGCTTATGCTCAAATTACAGAAAGAGAACGTCCTGATGAATGGAAAAATTTAATCTATGGAGGACGATTTATGGATCGCTTTTTACCCATACAACCAATAGGAATGTTGACCGAGGGTGTTTGGGGTGCAGACAATGTGGTTCCTAGATATATTGATAATGGTATTGAAGACAATATATGGTCTTACTGGGGCGGAAATATAATCAAGGGAAACGATGATAAATACCACCTTTTTGTTTGTCGCTGGCTTGAAGATTCTGAAAAGGGGCACATGCAATGGCCTAAATCTATTGTTGTGCATACTGTTTCCGACACTCCTTTTGGACCTTTTAAAGTAAAAGAAACCGTGGGCCCAGGACATAATCCTGAAATATTTCAACTTAAAGATGGTAGGTATGTAGTATATGTTATTGATGGTAGATATATTTCAAACAACATAAATGGTCCTTGGGAATATAGCAAGTTTAAATTCAACAAAAGAGACCGACCCATTATTGAAGGGTTAACCAATTTAAGTTTTGCAAAACGAGAAGATAGCTCTTATATTATGGTTTGTAGAGGTGGTGGTATTTGGTTTAGTAAAGACGGTCTTTCTCCCTACAACCAGATTACATATAAAAGAGTTTATCCTGCAGTAGAAGGGCATTTTGAAGACCCTTTAATATGGAAAACCAATATACAATACCACATGATTGTAAACGATTGGTTAGGGAGAATTGCTTATTACTTACGCTCTAAAGATGGTGTACATTGGAAAGTAGATACAGGTGAAGCCTATTTACCTGGTATTACCAAATATACCGATGGCACAAATGAAGATTGGTTTAAATATGAACGCATTAAAGTCCTCCAAGATAAATTAGGTAGAGCTACCCAAGCCAATTTTGCGGTAATAGACACCATAAAATGGAACGATTTAAAAAATGATAGACACAGTTCAAAAAATATAACCATACCCTTAACTGTTGGAAGGCAAATAGAAGTTTTGAACAAATCTAAAATCGATAAAAAAACAAAAACTATAAAACTATTGATAAAAGCGGAATCAGGATTTAATCCACATACTGATATTGATTTCAATTCACTTCGTTTCGGAGCTTCAGAAGAAGTAAATTTTGGTAAAGGAAGTACATTGCTCAAAACCAAAAAGAAAGGAAAAGACTTGATACTTGTTTTTAATGGCAGCGACAATGGTATTTCTGAAAATAATTTTGTTGGAAAATTAATAGGAAAAAAAGATAAGGGGAAACTCTTATTTGGATATGCTCAATTACCTAAGGTTAATTATAAAGAGCCTATACTATCTGCTCGAATGCCAAAAATCATACCTAAGGAAAATGGGAATGAACTAGCAATAGAAGTTCAGAATTTTGGACAAGTAAACTCAAAAAAAACCAAAATATCGATACAATATTTTCAAAAAAATATTGAAATAGAAACGATAACTAAAAAATTGCCAAAACTAAAACCATTTCAAAAATATACTATAGTTTTAGACCTCAATAAAAAAATTATGAAGGGTGAAAATTACCGATTCAAAATAAGTATTCATCACCCAAAAATGAAACCCGATGTGTTTGAAAAAGAAATGATTTTGTTTGAATAAAAAATTTTTTTATAGTTTACAAACTTCTAAAAACATACTGTCAATTCGTATTTGATTCCACTAAACCGAAGGTAATGCTAGGAACAAAAAATACTCCTGCACCTATCATGGTTTACTTTTTATAAAATTTATTCTTGAGTACATAAAATATTTTTTTAGATTTTGTATTTTATTAAGCTAAACCATGTATCAACGTGATAATGGATGAACTGATATTTATCCCATGTATTCATCCAAGCTTATTTAATTTTTTATAACTATGTTTTTTAATCTTTCATTTGGAGAAACGCTCATATTCCTAATTTCTCCATTTTCAAATGAAGCTTCAATTGTTGTATTCTTTGGCGCATGTAACTTAAAATCCACATCCCATTCCGCGGGCCACGCAGGAAAAAGATATATTTTATCATTCGCAGATTGTAGCAGCATATCCTGTAGGCCAATCATACCAGAACCTCCCCAATTATGGTCTGGCACATAATCGTGCCCAGGCCCCCAAAAAGTTGGAAACCGTCTTTCTGAATCTTGAAGTTTTAAAACCGCTATACGCTTCGCTTCATCGGTTAGTCCCATTCTGGCACAGAAAATACCGTCTTGATGCCAACTAATATGGTTTTTACTTAAGTCGCCATATTGCCAAGTATTTATAGCGGTTTGCAAATCTGGATACCCAATACCGTACAACTCGTATGGAAAAACAGGATAAAGTTCAGTGATTTCTGAATTAATTTTACCGGGTAAATTATTGGCTGCTGCAAGGATGCGGTGTCCATTAACTTCACCATACTTTAATTCGGGGATTAACGTCAATCTATCTTGCCATTTTTGTTTTTCTCCTTCTGAAAGATATTTACGTGGCAACGCAATTATCGCTTTCACTGTGGCTTTTAAGGCTGCACACAAATCGGTCGGATTGGTAACTTCTTTATAGGTTTCAGCAGCTGTTGAAGGATACAGCACTAGCTTTCCATTATCGTCCAAGGGTTTTCCTGTACGTTGTGTTTGCCTGTACTTATAGTGCTCGAAAAAGAACTCCGTAGCACTTTTAATCAAAGGTATATATTCTGAAATATCTTTGCCGGTGTACTGGTAATATTTCATAATCATGAAAGCAAATTCCAATTGCGTAGTATAGTGGTGCTTCACCCATGGGTTGGTTTGCTCGCCAAAAGGAGTTTTTGGATCACGGGTTCTCGGCCCACTTTTAAAACCCCAAGCTCCTGCAACGGGCAGGCCAAAGTTTTCGATCTGTTCTGTATAGCAAGCCCCCACATGGTTCCAATAGACTTGAGAACGTAATTCTGCATTTTTAAGCACCCGATTATAAAAATCGAATTGCGGTTTCATCATGTCGAAATCACCTGATTTTAGCATAGGCCAATAAACGAGTCTTTGGTTTTGTGCCGTGAACGAGCCCCCGCCCCAAGATCGGTAATCAGGTGTGCCGTGGTATGGCTCGGTACGCTGTTTCACAAAATAGGGGTCGTAAGTAAATAGGCTTCCATTAAACTTTGTTGGATAATCTCCATAGGCATTGCACCCCAACTGATATCGAAACAATTGATAATTACGACCTACCTGCCACCCTTTGTCTGAAGGATCATTGGCATCGGTATTGATAAAAATATGACTCCTATTCCAGTAGTCGTGCCACCACGCCTTTGTTTTATCCCATGCCGATTTTTTGTTGAACGATTTGCTTATTTCTGAAAGATTCTTTTCCCAAGCATCTAAAGTTTCTGCTTGTTCGGTATGTAAAATCACTTTTACATTGTGATACTTTGCTTTTTGGTTGGATTCTAACGACCAAAATGTGTAGGGGGTGTCTATGTATTTGCCTTCTCCAATATGGGAAGGTTTTAAATTTTCTCCGAACATGACACCTCCAAAAGTGCGATTTTTTTGGGTGTTGACCATTTGGTTTTTCACGCTCTCCAAGCCCTGTTGTTTTACAGCAAAATTGAACAGTAAGGTATCTGAACGGTTACGATGAAACCACTTCACACCATTATTATCATAGGCTATACTATCTGGCCATGTTACCACAGTTTCGGGGTAATTGCTGTAACTAAAACATGCGTGACGCTCTTCTAAAGGTAAAACCCGCTTTGCAGTTCTCCAATTCTCATAAAATGCTTTTAGCTTTATTTGTTTTGAAGCATGTACTTCAACATTAATCACTGCATTTAAAACATCTACCCAAAGGTTTACCTCTACCTCTTCTCCATCTTTTTTTCCTTTTATTTGTATGTACCCATCGTAGAGCTTCAATTCTTGAGAAAACGCAACCTCGGAATCGGCAAGTATATTTGGTTCTAACCGAATTCGACCTCGACCCAATTTTAAAAATTGGTTGTTCTCATCAAAGGTGCCAGATTTAGATATATAAAATAAGATATCGCCGTTTTCAACCCAGACATTACAACCAATATCGCCTCCACCCAGCGGCATGGATTCACTACTGTTCTTGCTTTGGCTATGCCATATTACATTGTACCGGTCAATCTGAGTTTTTAAGGCATTAGTATTTTGAGCGTTACTTTTTATAGTACAACACAAAACTAAAAATGATAGTAAAACCAATTTATTCATCATACAGCCCTATTTTATGAAAAGGAATTTTTTTGAACCCTGGCAATTTTTTAAATACTTCTGAATTTTCTTTCAAACTAAAAATGTGCTTTTCCCAATTTTCAAATCCAGGGTCTTCGGTTAATTCAAGATTGCTTTTTTTCCAATCCAACCACTCCATTTTACCATCTACCAATTGTTTTACATTGATAAATACATTGTTTTCCACAAGGTTTCCGGTTGGCAAATCGGCTTTTTCCATGTAAGTTTCTAACTCTGGGTATTGTTGAATATAAGGTGGTTTTAGATAATTGACTATATCTAATCGCTTTTGATATAGACCATCATCCAAAACAGCTTTGGACCAATTTTGCAAACGATTGTCTACATGAATTCCATACTTATTACCTATAAAAATATTGTTTTGGTATTTATTATTGGAACCTCCGCCCAAAAGCACATTCCATTTACCAGCTTTATTAAATACATTACCAAAAACGGTTAACCCACAAGCTCCGTCATCATTATAAATAGCACAGGTTGCAAAACGGTCTGGAATGTTTTCAAAATAATTATAGCGTACAATCGTTCCTAGTTCCGAAGGGTCTCTACCGTAATAAAAAGCACCTTGATCCTCAATTTCCAAACACACATCATGAATATAGTTATATTCTATAATATGATTATTACCGTACATGTAAATGGCCATACTTGGTGTGTTATAAATTTCGCAATGTGCAATAGTATTGCCAACTCCGGTTACATGCACTGCAGGCCGATACGATTTTTCAATACGGTTTAAATCGTGGAAGACACAATTCTCAACGGTATTATTACCTGCTTCTAGGGTCAGCCTATCTCCTCCGCCCATGGACACACCACCGGCACCTAGTTCATAGAATTCACAATTAATGATTTTGTTGTTATGTCCGCCTTCTCTGTTAAATGTAGTATTTGCATAAAAATGTTGCTGCATACTACCCAAAATACCAGCCTTAGGTTTCCCCGTACCATCATGAAGATAGTCTTCAAAAGGCTCTATACCTTTACCAATAGTTATCCCTAGACTTCCGAGGTTTCTAAACACGCTCTCCGAAATGGTTACATTTTGGGTATTATCCATGGCAATAGCCAAACCGCGTGAGCATTCGAACGTAATTCCTGATATGGTTACATTCTCGGTATTTTGAAGCATAAAAAACGGATCTTCAAGTAAGGAAAACTCGAAACTGTTAATATCTTCTTCATTAGTAATAAAATATAGCTTACCTAAATCTTTATCGATGTAATATTCTCCTGCTTCATCCAATTCTGCCAAGATATTAACCCCATACCAATTTCTCCATGCCGCATTATCCCCATAACCGTACAAGGTAGGCGATGCTGTTTTAAGCGTATGATCAATGGTATCTATTTCAGCTATTTTAACCATATCGTCGGCATAGCCCCACATAAAGTACCCGGACATCCATGCATCTTTTTCTTTTGCCCAATTGCTTATTCTTAACGAATCGTATTCAATAATACCGCCATTATGAGTAAAATCTCCATTTCTAGGCACCGAACCTTTGTCGAGCACTTTCCCCATGGGAATCATGGTCTCATTTGGCCATCTTGCTAAGTGCATTGCCTTTTTATTGATAAAAACCTCTCCCCAAGATGCCCCGTAAGGTCTAGCAAAACCTACATTGCGAAGTTTACCGTAATTGGTAATCCCGAGTGCTTTTAGGTTTACCGTTTTTATTCGGGATTCTGGTGCGTGCTCTATTTTATCTACAGGAAAGGATACACCTCCATTAAAAAATACTTTCTCATTTTTATAAGGTTGTATGGTAATATTAGATAAAGTACTATCTATTTTTAAGGTACTTTTAATATTATAATGCCCACCTCGTAAATATATTACTGATGGGCTACGAGAACCAGAAACTCTTTTTGCAACTATTGTTTCCAATGCCTTTTGGATATTGGCAAATGGAGACTCCAGGTTCGTTCCAATATGGGTGTCATTTCCGTCAGGAGACACAAAATACGAGTCCTCATTTTGACAGGAAGACAGCAAAAACAGTAACACTAAATAAGGTGCATAAAACAAATATTTATTCATTTAATTAAAATTTATATTGAATTATTTTTAAATGATCAGGTGCAAGTGCGACCCAAAACAGTAAGCCTACGTTAACAAAATTTACATCGTATTCGCATAGAACAAAAAATAATCAATCGTTCTCCAAATTTCAAGTTTTTATCTTGAACATACCGCTAATGTGTATACCTAACCTTGTACTTTTATTGCTTAGTCAATAAACCCTTCTAAAGGCTTGCTACTAATATGCATAACTTTAGATGAGAATGCAATACACCTACAATTACTTATTTTTTTAGTAATCTACTGGCAAATAACCTTGCTGTAGGATTGGTCTTTAAACGATTGGCCAATTGCAATTGGCAAATGATAAAGGCACCCTTCCCTTTTTTTAATTCAGCGGCGGCAGCATACTCTCCTTTAATATCGACCCAAGTTGTTTTGCCCGTTTTTAAAATAGTGGACCAAGCGTCGTTTTCTACTCGTACCATAGATTCTAATAAAGGTCTTACCAGTTTCTTTTCTTCATGATACCAAAACTTAAAATCGAACGGTTTAAAATCTTCGACCAATGGGTGCCCAGTTACAGGATTTACAAAATAATATTTACCCATGATGGTATTTTCAATAGTTACCTTTTCATCTCCCACTTCATGTTCTCCTGCAGGCAATTCAAGAAATATCAATCTTGCACCTTGTTCGACCAACTTATCGTATTCGGATTTATTTTCTTGATAATCCTCAAAATTACTTACTAGAATTGTGCTAGATGTAGATTTATTATTCGAAGGTTTAACGTCTAAATCTGAAAGTATTTGAAGAATGGTTTCGTCATTTGATGCCACAAATACATTGGTATTTTTGTCAGTTTCATTTTTAGGAAAAATATCTAAATCTATTTTAGATTCCGATACGCCTTTGCCCGCTTCATCAAAAAGTGCCAACCTTAACTGAAACTGGCTACGTGTATTTACTTTTGGTGCATCGGTTACAATATGGCCTTGAAATTTCGATCCATGTTCTTTAATTTGAGCTGCAGTTTGAGAAGATTTTAAGACCTTGCCCGCTTTTTCCCACTGCCATTTTAACGTATAGTTTTGCGGAATCTCAATTAGATCATTACTTATCCAGGCTTCAACTGATATAGCTTCCCCTTCGGTAAAATGATACCGGTCTGTACGCAAACTCACCATGATAGGTGCGAGGGCATCCCTATATACATAGAATGCTTTCTTCGGGTTACGGTCTACATCCATAATGGCTTTCATCCACCCAGATGGCCATGCATCAATAAATAAATGAATGGCAAAAGACACCATGCGGTCATCTCTTCGAAAAGCCTCTGTCAATAATCGTGTTCCCCAAGCTTGGTGGTTTTGACTGGCTTCAACCCAATCTTTTACGGTTACCGGTGTAGGATACCACATGTAATGAAAACGATTGGATTGGGCTTTTACCACCTTATCAGGATACCATTGATCGTTTTCATTCTTTGGAAGCCATTCTTTAGGCCAATACTTTTGAATTACCGAGTAGTTGTCTAAAGCTTCAGAACCAAACTCGCCACATGCAAAATACCAATTAGGCTTTACTTTTTGCCAATAGCCCTTGTGAAGCTCTCCCAAGCCCATGGCTTGACCGTTGTACCAAATATTATATAGGTGATTATCCGGAAGACCAGGAGATGGAGGGTCGTAATCGCCATCGCCAGCTTTGATTACCCTGTCGGGATTCCAATGATGTACAATCTGATCGCAAGCTTTATAAAAACGCTCATAATCCTGAGCAGAACTCATGCTACGTTGCGGATGCCCCTCGCCATTGGGGAAGCGTTCGTTCATATACGTTATAATAACGTTACTTGGATGATTACGTACCAAGCGTTCCATTTCTCCGGCTTGTTTTACGCCTTCTGCAAAAAGATTTGGTCTTAACGCACCGAACAATGGCAAATCGGTTTGTAACATCATACCCAATTGATTGGCATACTCATAGATTTCAGGTTGTACCGGTCGTTGTGTCAACCTTAAAAAGTTCATATTACAAACTTTGGCCAAAAGAATATCGTCTATTAACTGGTCCCAATCTTTATTTTTAACGTCTTGCTGCATATACCCCATTGTATTGGCACCTCTCAGTTTTATCTTTTCTCCATTTAGATACATCTGTCCTTTGGGTATGCTAACTGTATCTTGCGTAAAAGAACGCATGCCAAAGGTGGTAGCTTTCATATCGGTAAGCATACCGTTTTCATCCAACACTTTGGTTTGCAACTGATATAGATAGGGTGTGTCGTTGTTCCATAACCTAGGTGATTTTATAGGGATTTCAACTTTTAAAAAGTTTACGCCATACCCCATATACAAATTGCTCTCTTGCCAGTCTTGTGGTTTTGCTAAATCCCCTAAACCTGGTATATAGGTTGTAGATGGTATGTATTTGAAATCTTTAAGAACAACTTCCTCAAAGTTTTGTCCGTAGATACTCAAGTTCATAGTAATATACCTAAAGTCTTCATAATAATTATTCACTTCAAACCATATTTCTACAGCTTCTTTTTCTACCAATGGGCGTACAAAAACATCGTTTAAATGAATAGGATCACGACCTTCAATATAGCAATCTTGATAAATTCCCATTCCAGGAGGACAGTGGTGCCAACCGCTGTTAGGGTCGTCCCACCCTAAACCCGTTGATGCATAAATTTTATTTCCAAATTTTCTAGTACCTTCACTATCTCGACCACCTTGTGCAGGGAAATCGTTTTCGACCTGTACCAACAAGGTGTTTTCTCCTCGCTTTAAATAAGGTGTGATGTTAAATTCAAATGGTGCAAAAAAACCTTCATGGCTTCCTACAAACGCTCCATTTAAAAATACTTTAGCCCTGTAATCTACACCCTTAAAATGCAGAAATTGATTTTTATAATTATAAACTTCTTCATTTAGTGTAAAGGTCTTTCTGTAATAAGTAGTTACTCGGTTTTCTGGAGGTCCATAATGAGGCACTTTAACGTTTTCCCATTGCCCATTACCATGTAACACACTTGTAAAGTTGGCTTCATCTTCTTTGGTCTCGACGCGCCAATTGAATTCTTTTAAATATATACGCTCTCTTGTTTTAGTAGTTTTGGGAGCATAATTCTTCATGAACGGCATAAACTTAGCCCTCATGTGTTTTAATTCGGCTTCCAATTCTGCTTTAGAATCCATTTTATCTATAGGCTGAAAAGCAGACTTTTTACTTTTCATGTTAGGCAAGTATACTTCTGGAAGTACGGGAGGTAATTTGTCCTCTAATAAATGAAGCCGTGCACCTTGCCTTTTATTTCCGATTTTAGCAAATTCATCAGTTTCTTGAGCAACTACAGATACTGCTAGAAAAAAACATATTACTAAGGAGATATATTTTATTTTGATGTAAATCCTCATTTATTTAGTTAACGGTGTTAGATTTTCTTTTTCAAGCGAATTTTAGATAAAACATAAAGAATGGTAAAATGAAGTTTAAAAACGCTACTATCTTTAAAAATTTAACATATAAAATTTATTAGAGTATTTATTTAAGCATAAGAATATAAAGATAGTTTTTTAAATAAAAAGGCACCGCCACTACCAAAAGTGGATGGTACCTTTTCAAATAACTAACTCAAATAATTATTTATAAAAACATTAATAACCTGGGTTTTGTTCAATAACGGCACCTGTATTAAGATCTATGTCCTTTTGAGGTATAGGCCATAAATTGTTATGCGGTGCAATTGTTGTCCCTGCTCCCCACGGGTTTAACGCTTTGGTTCTTTCATATTGTAGACCGAGCCTGTGCAATGTAAGTAGACGTTGTTCTTCCATGGCTAATTCTCTTGCTCTCTCATCTAGTATATAATTGATGTCAACATCTGATGGATCAACCGGGTCGGCATTAGCTCTAGCTCTAACCACGTTGATATCAGCAGCGGCTAAACTCGTATTTCCATTACCTAAATAAGCTTCAGCTCTTAACAAATAAGTTTCTGCAAGCCGCATTACGTATTGGTCTCTATATATTCTACCCGTATTTATAACACCATCAGGGTGATTGTTTGGTGAGGTATTTTTCATGAAAAATGGATGCCAAAATCGAATTGCTTGCTTTTCAATACTAGCCGGATCTACATTCACTCCTGTTTTAAATAGGTTAAAAACATTTGTGTCGGTTACTACATCAGACGGATCTACGGATTGTCCGAAAAAAGCAGATGCAGGGCGATTATAAATAAATTGTCCCCTATCTACACGATGAATGTTGTACTCTGAATTTCTCATATCGTTATCATAAATACCGTCATTATCAATATCCCAGATATCATAACCCAAATAAGGTGTAGTAGTACACCAACCTACAGGACGACCATATAGATCAGTCAATTCAAATCCTGACTCTCCATTAGGATCTTTAAGACTGTGGTATCTTGCACCCCAAGCTCTTTCTACGTGCAACCCTTTAGCCCCAGTTCCATCTCCACCTCCAGGGGTTTGGTATTCCAGTTGTACAGAGTAAATATTCTCTTTATTGCCCCCGCCTGTATTTTGGTTACCTGTCCTGAACAAATCCCAATACACATCTCCAGGTTCGCTGGCTCTGGTGCCAAATCTACTGGTCATTAATTCGTAGTTAGGATCATCAATTACTGCTGTTGCTGCATCTATTGCATTTTCCCATTGTTCTAATGCTAAATACACTTCAGATAGCAAGTGATTTGCTGCTGCTCTAGTGACCCTACCATCCTGTTCTGCAACTTCGGGTAAGTTAGCTGCTGCAAAAATCAAATCTTGCACTGCAAATTCATAGGTTTCTGTTTTGGTTGATCTCACACGGTCTGTTACTACTTCAGCTAATTCTTTGTCAATTAGTATTACTCCGCCAAATAGATGTGCTAAAGATCTGTATGCATAGGCACGCATAAATCTTGCTTCGGCTATTATTTCATCTTTTCTGGTAGGCGTATCCCATTCAACATCTGAGTTTTCAGCACGATTTATGATTACATTTGCATTCTTTATCATACCATAAAAATGTGACCACCATCGGCTAGAAGGTTCATCCGTTGAATTTATAACCGAATAGTCCATTCTAGCAGAAGCTCTATTAAATCCTTCTCCAAAACCAGCAAAATCAGATCCTAAGCCAAAAATAAAAAACATATCAGGACCATCTTTTTGAATGTAAACCTCCCTTACAGATCTATGCAAATGGGTAATAGCGGCTTTAAATCCATCAGTGTCTTTAAATGCATTTTCTGGAACCAACCTATCTTTGGGTACCTCATCTAAAAATCCGTCATCACAGGAAAACGTTAAAAGCAACAGGCTAACTATTAGACTGCATTTTATTATTTTTGCTATTGTTTTATATCTATAATTTTTCATTCTCTTCTATTTTTTAAATTAAAAACTAATATTAGCACCTAAAATAATTGATTGAGCCAAAGGCCTGCCAAAAAGTGTCGTTCCCAGTTCGGGGTCATATCCAGTCCAATCTGTCCAAGTAGCTAAATTTCTACCACTTACGTAAAATCTTAAACCATTTAAGTTTATTTTTTTGATAACAGACGCATTAGATAAATCGTAGGCCAATGTTACGTCTTGCAGTCGTACAAAAGACCTGTCTTGGTCAAATCTATGCCCTCTTGGGGGAGAATAGTTAATAGCCGGTACCGTGTTAGAAGGATTATTAGGCGTCCAGTAGTTTAGCCTAACATTATTAGCTCTACCGGGGAAAAAGGTATTAGGGTTGAGTGCTCTGTTATCCCCTAAATACCAACCATCTCCACCTTGAATAGAGTTAATAAAAAATGATAGTGATAAATTCTTGTAGGTAAGCTCATTTTTAATTCCAAAACGATAGTTAGGATTAGAGTTGGCATAAATACTTCTATCGTCCTCAGAAATACCATCTACACCATCCGTATCTAAAATTCTAAACCATCCGGGTCTGTATCCTGAGGGTATATCGTCCCCTTCTTGATAAATACCATTGGTTTGGTAACCATAAATGGCCCCTAAAGATTCTCCAATAAACCAACCTCTCGATACGTCATCATCTTCAATACCATCGCCATCACTATCTTCACCATATAAGGATTTAATCTTGTTTCTATTAATAGAAAAGGTTAAGCTCGTATTCCAACTAAAATTTTCAGAACTTATATTTTCAGAATTTATTAAAACTTCGACCCCTTTATTTTGTATTTTACCTAAATTGGTCCAAACTGAACCATACCCAGTGTAAGAGGCTAAAGTTCTTTGAACCAATAAATCATTAGTTTTTGCGGTATATACATCTATATCTCCAGAAACTCTATTATTAAAAATATCAAAATTAACACCAAAATTTGTAGATTTTGTCGTTTCCCATTTCAAATTATCGTTAGGTATACTACTAGTAGATAATCCTACTGCTGTGGCACCGCCATTTCCAAATACATATTGGCTTGTGCCTATAAGGGCTAGACTACTATATGATCCAAGACCTTGATTTCCATTTTCACCATAAGAAAGTCTTAATTTTAACCTATTTAACCAACTAACATCTTTTAGAAAACCTTCTTCTGAGACTACCCAGGCCAATGATCCGGAGTAAAAGTTGGCATATTTAAAATTCTTTGCAAAACCCGAGAAACCGTCTCGTCTAAAAGTTGCTGCCAATAAATACTTACCATTATAGCCATAAGTAGCCCTTGCCATAAACCCTTCGCTCGAGTCGTCTACCGCACCGCTGTTAACCTCTTGGATTTCCCCTAATTCAAGGCTATTGTAACCGAGAGATAAATTAGCAAAGTTTTTAGCGTTTAATGTTGATTGTTCGGTATCAGAGCCATCTCTAGTGTATACAATAGTGGCTCCAACTTTATGTAAATCATTAAAGGTTCTCGAATAGGTTAAAATATTATTCATTAACCAATCTTTAGAAGTAAAATGAGTTTTGGAACCACTTCCGTTATCATCTTGTCCTTCTTTGGTATCTAATCCATAAAATCTGGCTGTTCTACGCTTGTTTATACCAACCGAGTAATCAAACCTAAAAGACAAACCTTTAATTGGAAGTTTAATATCTGCATAAAATGCACCAAACACATCTTCCCTGATATCCTGATCTTCGGAAAGTCTTCCGGTTAAGGGATTTCTAACCAATTGATCATTGTACGGAAAGAGGTTCAATTCACCCGAATCACCTTCTTTATAGATTTGAGATAACGGACTCGCTACTACCCCAGGATAATCATAAACAGGTTGACCAGAATAATCTCTATATGAATAGGTTGAGTTTAATCCGATTTCTAGCCATTTATTAATATTGTTAGAAAAATTAGCTCTAAGCGTTGTACGCTCAAAATCATCACCCCTAATAATACCTTCTTGATTTGTAAATGACCCCGATAAAAAGTAATTCGTTTTATTGGTTTTTCCAGATACACTTAGCTCATAATTTGTAATTGGTGCTGATCTGTACAATTCTTTGTTCCAATCTACCTCACTACCTTCGTTTAAACTTTCTATTTCTAATGGATTCAATACCTGTGTTGGGTCGTTACGGTCAATATCAAACCCTAAAGCTTCGAAATAGTCTTGTAATTTTACTATATATTCATCGGAATCCATCATGTCTAAAAGATTTGCTGCTCTTTGAAAGCCCGTATAGGTATTTAAATTAAACAACGGTTTTTCAGAACTCCCACTTTTCGTTTTAATGATAATGACACCACTTGCAGCTCTAGAACCATAGACTGCAGCAGCACTCGCGTCTTTTAAAACATCTATACTTTCTACGTCATTTATATTAAGTGCCGTTAAAGATCCTCTATAAATAATACCATCTAAAACAATTAACGGCCCGCTTTCTGCGGACAAACTGGTTCTACCCCTTATTGAAAATCCTGGAGCAGCTCCAGCACTACTTACAGCACCTATGTTTAGACCAGGTAAAGTTCCCTGTAACGCTTGAAAAATAGAGGTGTTAGCAGCAGCCGCCGCGTTACTTAGGTCAGCAGAAACAATGGCGCCTGTAACATCTTTTTTAGCGGAAGTTCCATAACCGATTACAACGACTTCATCTAATTGAGCTGCATCTTCTTTCATAGTAACATTAATGGTATCTTGATTTTCAACAGCTACTTCAACGGTTTCTAAACCTAGAAAGGAAAAGACTAAAATAGCGTCTTTATTAGCATTAATGGTGTATTTACCATCAAAATCTGTGGAAGTTCCATTTGTAGTTCCTTTTACTAGAACAGTAACCCCAGGGATTGGAATGGAATTTTCACCTACAACAATTCCTTTTATGGATGCTGTTTGTGCCATGGCATTAGTTAATACCAATAAACAAAAACCCATAAATAATAGATAACTTTTTTTCATAAATTTGTTTTGAGTTTAATTAATTTTTTTAACACTACAACGTTACTTAAATTACTCATGCACCTGTTAGTACAGAATCTAGTTTTTATAACACTTTTTCGATTCAATAGTATGTATTCGGAATTTTATAGCACAAATTCGGGATGCTGTGAGAAATGCCAATTAAATTCGTAAATTAGCAATTAACAGAAATAAGCATGCACAAATCGATTCAAATAGCATTTTTGTCCTTATTTATATGCTTTGAAGGAAATTCTCAATTTTTTAACTATGATATTCAAAATGGATTATCATCTCATGATGTAGATTTCCTGTGCGAAGACGATGAAGGTTATATTTACGCAGCTACCGGCGAAGGATTAAATGTTTTTAATGGAAGTGATTTTAAAACTTATAACCAGTATAATACCAGTGGTTTTAGCAATAAAATTACAACTACTTTACCAATAAAAAAGGGTTATGTACTTATAGGTAGTCGAGACAAGGGCTTATTTTTATTTGATAAGTTCAACGATGTTATCTTACCCTTAAGCTTAGATGCCGGGAAAACATACAAAAATATCTCCGTAGCCTCTTTGGCATTAAGTAAAGACCACAATAGTATATGGATCGGTTGTGAAGACGGCATGTTATTTACTTTTAAAGTAGAAGACCTAAAAACCGTAACCGAAGATAACTTAACCATAGAATCTATAAAAGTCACGGATGTTCAGGGTAGTATTCGAGTTATTCAACCATTGCAAGACTATATATTAATCGGCGGAGAGCGATCCTTTATTACGCGAATTGGCACTGTCTCAAATAATTACATTATTGATACTCCCATCACAATCGAGGGCGTTACCTCGGTACATACTATCGACTTTGTCGAAAGTAATTTATTTATCGGAACCAACATAGGCTTGTACAAAATTGAAAACTTTGGGTCAGGTGCCAGACATATTACCAACACCCCGTGGCTTCTAGATGATATAATAATTAGAACTGCCACTATTCACAATACCTTTATATGGGTCGGAACCGAAGGTCATGGTCTCTATAAGTTTTCCTTTGACAGCGGTGATTTAGAGGAACATTATACTTACACTAAAAACAAAAAGAACGGACTGAATTCGAAATATATATTAAGTTCATTGGTAGATAGTAATAATAACCTGTGGATAGGAACATGGCTAGGGGGTATGTATGTTCTTGACTTGAAGTCGTACAATCATACATTCATTTATGATAGCGAAAGCGAAATCGACTTATTCTCAAATATCGTATGGGCCATTGCAAAGACACCACGAGGTAAATACTATATGGGCACCCATGGTAATGATTTAGTGTCTTATGATTATCCTGACAAAAATTTCACTTCAGTACTGTCTTCTAAGGAAACCAAGTCTATTCCATCAATTTATTGGGATGATATTACCAAGCTTCTTTTTATGGGCACTTGGGAAAACGGTGTCAAAGTATTTGACACGGATAAAGACCGATTAACCGCTTCAAAATTAAATCTAGATACGGTAAGGAATGATCGAATTTATGCCATAACCAGAGGACCAAATAAGCAATTATGGATTGGTACCTTTGAACACGGACTATACCGTTTTTCCGAAGACAAGCAAGTGCTTGAAAAAATCAATTTATTCGAAAACACGAACGACAAAGGTCCAAATATAAAATATCTCCTATCCGATGTAGACCTCAACAGCCTTTGGGTAGCTACCGCCAAACAGGGTATTTTTAAAATTTCATTGTCAAACTCGGGGGCCATAGAGCATATTGCCACTTTTAAAATATTTGACAATACCAAAGAGAAAATTCTTCCGGAAAGTCTTTATAAGGATACCAATGGCACACTATGGATAGCCTGCAGAAACGGTATAGGTTTTTTAAAAGACAATATTACGCGAGAACTGCCCTTGCTAAAGGGTTTTGTGTCTACTGGTATAATATCAGATACCGATAAAAATTTATGGACCAGTACTTATAAAGGACTTTACAAAATAAGCAAAGACACCTTATCTGCCAAACCTTTCTTAAAAGATCATTCGTTCTACGATTTATTCTATGATTCTGAACAACATACAATTCTGGCAGGTAGCAATCATGGTTTGCTGAAAATGAGCACAAGGCTAAAAGAAGATGCCATAACACCCCCAAAGGTACTTTTATCCGATTTAAAAATTCTCGGCCAAAGAGTATTTCCAAACGCAAGCATGGGCAACGTTATACCGCTGTCTAAAAAATTGAATTATTGCGACTCTATCATTTTGCCTCATTTTGCACAAACATTTTCCGTAGATCTCAATGCTATATCTGCAAATAAAGTTCAAGATTATAAATTACGTTATAGGCTTAAAGGTTTCGAAAAAATATGGAACGAAACATCAAATACATCTACCACATCTTCCTACACCAATGTGCCTTCAGGAAATTACGAGCTACAAGTTCAAGTTTCAATTCAAGAAAATGTTTGGCTTCCCTTAACCCGAAATTTAACAATCATTAAAGAAAAACCTTGGTGGAATACTTTTTGGGCTTTTTTAGTTTATTTACTATTGTCTTTGATTATAACCATAGCAATATTAAAAGAAATTAGGGATCGTACCCAAATTAAAAAAGAATTAGAAATAAAAAAAATAACCCACGACCAAGAGCGTGAACTGAATGAACAAAAACTTGCATTCTTTACAAATCTCTCACACGACTTAAGAACACCACTTACATTGATAATGGGCCCTATAGAAGAAATATTGGATAGTCATAAAATTGGCGAGAAAACACAGGTAAAATTGCAAAGAACGCTAAAAAATTCAAAAATGCTACTGAATTTGGTAAATCAAATCCTAAACTTCAGAAAAGCGGAAACCGAACATTTGACGTTGAACATTAAAGAAATAGAACTTAATGTCTTTATTAGAAATATCTACAATCAATTTCATGAATTGGCACAAAATAAACTTATTGATTTCGAGCTTTCACTGAGCGACGAGGAAATTATTTTATCGGCAGACTCCGATAAACTTGAATCCATTTTTTTTAATCTTATTTCAAATGCCATAAAGTTTACTCCTCGATACGGACACATCGGCATTAGTACGCAAAAAGACGAAAACTTCATAAATATTACCGTGCAAGATACGGGAATCGGCATATCTCAAAATGACATAAACAATATTTTCAATAGGTTCTTTAGGGCTAAAAACAATAGAGAGCAAGGTACGGGCATAGGGTTGGCATTGACCAAAAAATATGTTGATGTACATGGTGGTCATATTGAAATAAAGTCAACTCTTAATATAGGTACGGAATTCAATATACGTTTTCCCGTCGTTAATAGCACTCGATCCGGCTCGAATTCTGCTATTCAAAATTCAAAAGAACTTCCGTCAAACGCTTCTTTGTCAACAGAGACCTCCACGGGTGCACATAAAAAACCGAATGTTCTAATTGTTGATGATAGTAAGGATATCAGAGAGTACTTATCAGAAATATTGAACGTAAATTACAACTTATATACGGCCAAAAATGGCAAAGAGGGCCTAGCGATTACCAATAAAAGATTGCCCGATTTAATCGTAAGCGATGTGATGATGGATACCATGGATGGTATTGAAATGTGCGGCTTAATAAAATCTAATGTAAACACATCTCACATTCCTATAATTCTCCTTACAGCCAAAAACTCAATAGAATCGAAGCTCGACAGTTTCCAAAAAGGGGCCGATGCTTATATCGAAAAACCGTTCAATAGCAAATTACTGTTAACCCGTATAGAAAAGATAATCGAACATAGAAGACGGTTAAAAAAGAAATTTTTATTATCTGATAATTTAACTTCAGCTGAAGCCCCAACATCCGTTGATGAAGAATTTATTAAAAAAATTATAAAGATTATCGAAGAAAATTTTTCCGACCCGCAGTTTTCAGTAAAGCACTTGACCGAAAAACTAAACCTTAGTCAAGATCAAGTATATAGAAAAATCAAAGGGCTTACCGGTTTATCGATCAACCATTTTATTCGGTTGGTAAGATTGAAAAAAGCTGCTTCACTACTAAAGACATGCAACCACACCATAAGCGAAGTATTATTTATGGTAGGCTTTAACAACCCGTCTTATTTCACCAAATGTTTTAAAGATGAATTTGGGGTTCTGCCTAGTGATTTTGCAAAAATAAAAACAAGTAGTTAAATTGCGGATATTGGTATACTATATTTAATCTACCAGAAAATGGGTACCTATTAGCTTAATCCATCTAGCTGCCTGTTTATCTATAACTAGGTTTTATTGACTTTTGCAATTTTTTTTTAATATATATTACAATCTGGCTTTAAAATGTTACTTTATCTGATTTCTAAAGCTTCTCTTAATTGGAATTTGTTCTTTGCTTATATGAACAAGCTCATAATCAATTAAAATACTTTTTGTTTATTAACAATATAAAATTTATGTATTTTTATAAAGCCGAAAGTATCTAAATATTCACTTTAATAAGCGTATGTAAGGTAAGTTTGCCACGAATGCTATGCGATACGACATATTCCCTCAATCTTTGATGTATAGAATACTGTCAAAACTCAAATGATGAAATCTTTTACCAAGATTGTATTTCCGGCAGATATTGAAGCTTCCGATTTTTTCTTACACTCTTCACTTTTTCTATTGCCGAAGAGAAACGATTAAAATCGAAAGGTTTCAATAAGTAGTTGGTAGCATTGAGTTTAAAAGCTACTATTGTATATTCTGCGTAAGCTGTTGTAAAAATAACTAGACAGTTCTTGGTTAGTTGAGCTGCTAGTGTAATTCCATCGATATTGGGCAGGCCTATGACTAACAAAATGAGCCAATAGCTTACCTCTTTGGTATAAGCTAGAAAATCTTCCCCACTGGTATATGATGCAGTCAACTTTAGGTCTAGATGTTAATTGATTGATATACATTGTAAGCTTTTGTCGTGCAAGATGTTCATCTTCTACGATATGTTAATAATTTAGAAATAGATATCCTAACGTTAATTGATAAAGTATCGCGAGAATATTTTCTTGAAAATTTTATCGAACAAAATAACCAAGAAAATATTAAATTCCTAAAAGAAACTCCTTGTAAGTATTCAACTGATAAAAATGTTCCATTTATGAGGTAAGACTAAACGATTGTAAATCTTACTCACATATCAATAAAGGAAATTTTAATTCAACAACTTGGGGTATGATTAAAAATTACGCGAAATCCAAAATTGTTTTCAATGTGATCGAAAGAGTAAAAACGGAATTAATATTTAGATAATTTTTTAAATATATTTAGAATTGCAAGCTGACGGTTAACAATAATGTCTAATCGCGAAGCGATTTTTTGAGTCTAAAGGGTATTTCCATACTTTAATCTGTTGATCTATCCAAGTCCGTTAATCATTAATCCTAAAGACATTAATAACTATTTAATACCATTTCTGATTTAAAAATACTCAAAAAATGTTTTAGTGTATAATTGATAACTGGTGATAGATTTTATAAGTTCAGGAGTTAGTTGGTTTACCATCTCAGTAATTTTATCTTGTA
>NZ_JAXKVV010000031.1:0-37032 GCF_034296135.1 Aureibaculum koreense | reverse complement strand
ACTTACCTTTTCAATGCGTTCCTTTTGTTCCTTAAGAAAATTTACCGTTTTTATCAATTTGTCAGTTTGTTTTCCAGCCTCGGTCAACGCTTTTCCCAACTGGACATAATTGGTATGGTCATATACCGGATCGCCCTGGGCAGTACCATTGGCACACACAAATAGGACTATTGCCATGGTTAGTATTTTTGTTCGAATTAAATTTTTCATTGTTTCTGATTTTTAAGATTTACAAATAGTATTAATAAGGGCAGTCTATGACTGCTTGAGAAATAATTTGATCGCTTTTTCCATATCTTGATGTTCGTTATAGAGTTTCATGATGGCCTCATTCTCTACGCCATCGGTCAGATAGGCGGCATATACTTCCGGTGGGACTTCCAATCTGAAAATATTACTCTCTTTACCGATTTTGATGAACATTTCTGTGTATTTCCGTTCCCCAGTTAAATTGTTTCGTATCGACTTTAGTTGATTGAGGTCATGTGAAGACAGGTTGAGCCTGTTTTGCAGTTCGTCATATCCTTTTTCATTATACAAACTGTAAATGACCTGAGTGTTTTCTAAAATACTGGCAGAAGTTGCATTGCTAGGCAGTTGATTGATGGATTGCAAAATGATGCCAATGGCCCCGTTTTGTTTACGAATGGCTTGGTAGTAATATTCCACACTTTCCAATACATTTTCAAATTTGAGCTGTTTGGCAAACTCGTCAAATAGAATAATTCCCCTTTCGGCTTTGTTTTGCCATATCGTTCTTTGAATGGCTGACTTGATCAGTTTTAACATAACCGATAAAATTTCCTTATTGTCCTTGACTTCATCCAATTCAAAAACAATTAGGCGTTTGTCCTCGATTCTATAGGTCTGGTCTTTATTGACATTGAACAGAAAACTATACAGTCCATTTCCTACATATTCAGATAAAATGTGAAGAAAGTCATTAAGGTTTAAATGCCGTTCGTGAATATTTAAGGTGGTTAATAAAGTGTTTCTTTTTGCTTCTACAAACTTATATAAGGATGCCAATGATTGGGTTTCATTAATACTATTTTGGTAATAATATTGTAGCACTTTTTTTAAGGCAACGGATTGTGCTTTGGACGCTTCTTTTTTTGAAGCCAACAATTCCAATAAAAAAACTGTTAAATCCTCTAACCGATCCGGCTCTACTTCTGTTCCCTTGGCACTTTCCGGTATATAAAAAGGATTAATCCCTAAATTTTTTCCGTGTTTATAACGCATTATCACATGGTCATCGGGATAGAGTTTGGCAAATTTAGCATACGATCCGCCCAAATCAATAATGACCAATCGGACACCAGCTTCAAAGTATTGTCGCAAGATATTATTGGCCAAAAAGGATTTTCCTTCGCCTGTGGGTGCGAATATGGCAAAATTCCTTGCCTTGATGCGTTTCTTTTGTTCGTCCCACACATCTTTGAGCACTGGAATGTTATGTTGTCTATCGTTAAAAATAACGCCAGTGGCATCCGATTGGTAATTGGTGTTGTTGATATACAGGCAAAGAGCATGTTTTAAGTCGGTGACATAAACATCTTCATTGGAAAAATTGGAAGCATAACAAAAATAGCTGTTGACAAAATAATGTTTTCGTTCTTCGCCTTTGGGATAATAAGGTACAATATCCAGTTCCTTAAACTCCGCTTTTATATCTGAAGCAATTTTGCCTAGCTCTCCGGCTTCCGGAGACCAGAAGATCATGTTAAGATGTCCTCGGATGATTTGTGAGGTTTCATCTTCATTGATTTGGCTCAGGATATGCTCAATCTTTTTTAGCACCACCCGGTTTTGTGTACCAAAATTGATGCTCTTCTTTAGTTCTTCAATTTTCCGTTCGAGTAGTTTTCTCCATTTGTGCTTATCGTCTAAATATAAGACTTGATTCACGATATGGTTTTCATTAATGCTCAACCCTAACCCATCGATAAAACCTTGATGGAAAATAAAATCATTGGAAGTAAATTTATCATCGGGTTTACTGGTTTGTACTACATCACCAAAACACAGTTCACTATTGACGGCCAATACATCAAAATGATGGTCGCCAATGGCAATATCATTGCTGTTTAACAATATGTCCGTATCAAAATCTTGATTAAATCCATTAAAATAAGTATTGGTTAAGGACAGGATTTCGTTCTCGTTCAATTGTAACAATGACACCTTTCTGCTATTATTGATAAAAGAAACGGCATCATTGACCGCAGAGATAAACGCTTGTACCGAATGGTCAAGTTTGGTATAAATGCTTTTTTCTACACTGCGAAAGGGGTTGGTATATTTTGAAGCATTTAAGGCTTTGTTGTGGGGTAATATGAAAAACAAATAACAATGATGCTTTAGATATTCCCTACCTTTAAAATGGTTATTTGTCGCATTCTGTAAGAAAGTACCGTCATTTAATTTATCTGCCACATAGTGGCTCTTTTGGTAAATGTCCTGTTTATGGACGACCGTGGCGGTAGGCAATGACTTAAAGGCTTGAAACCATGTTCCATGTAATTCTTCAAAGTTTTTTTCAGATAGTGAATAAACTTCAGGGAGTGATGTTTTATAACAAAGGATGACATTTCCATTATTAGCGAAAGCGATATGCCCTTGGATATCAACTATGGGATGATATGCGGAAAGGTTTATTTTTTTCATGGTTTTTGAATATTGAAGGATGCTATCTTATCACTATTAGATAGACACGCTTTTTTATTACTAATAGTTTTAGGAAACACTTTTCTTAAATAGAAATGAGAAGGGTTCTTGGTCAAATAGATCAAAGCGATGAATAAAACAATATTGAATATTAATGCCGTAAGAATCACGATAAATCCAAAGGAAAAAATGATAATCATAAACGAGCCGATAATGGAAGTCATCATCAGGGCAAAAAGGGAAATGGACAAGCCCATAATCTCCGCTTGTTTTCTCATATTTCTATACACTTCAAATTTTTTCAAACTCATTGAGTTTTATATTATTATTTCGATTTACAAATAAATAAAAGCCCCAATGGGGCCTAGACTACGATTCCTATTAAATAGGTAAAGATGCCCACTACCGCCCCTGCAATGAGCACAAAGACTAATACACGGGTAATCCCTTTTTTTAGATCGGAATTCTCTCCAAAGAAATGTCCGGCGTTAAATAGGAAGCCGATTAGAAAAATTACCCCTAAGATGATGGGGAATATAGAGCGTACGGTTTGGGAAACATCATTTACGGAATCTTCAATGCCTCCAATTTGTGCAAAAATGGAAGTGGTAATAAATAATACCGCGGTCAACGAAATTGATTTTTTCATAAGAAATCTGTTTTAAATTTTTACTTGATTTTGATATTTGAAAAATAGTGTATATTGCTATACAAAATGCTGATAATCAATATTTTGTGAATAAAATATTATTTGAATTGGATTGTTTTCTTTTGATGCAAATTGGCATCGAATAGTATTAAAATCAAAAAGTGTTATGTTGATAACTGTAAAAATTTGGAAGGGTGAGACGCTGAAAAACGTCGTTTTTGTGTCCATGCTATTGCAACTATGCTTTGTTTTTGGACAAAATGAAACGTTTAAAAAAGTCATTGTTATTGATCCTGGACATGGTGGAATTGATCCAGGGGCAACAGGCGTAAATGGTGTTTTGGAAAAGGATGTGGTTTTGAATATTGCTAAGGAAATAATTAGACTTAACGAAACGCTATTTGAGGGTAATTTTGATATTTATTTGACCAGATATACTGATACACTTATTTCTTTAGGAGATAGAGCGAAGTTGGCAAAAACCTTAAAAGCTGATGTTTTCGTGTCTTTGCATTGTAACGCTTCTCAGGTGTTTTCAAAAGGAATGGAAGTTTATGTGCATCATTCCAATAAACTTTATACTAAATCTTCTATTGCTTTTGGGTTATCTGTTCTGAATGAAAGTACCGAAAAACTGGGTTTTAAAAAACGAGGGGGTAAGTTTGCAAATTTTCAGGTGTTGCGGGAAACGGTCGATTTTTACCCATCAATTTTGATAGAAACGGGGTTTATTACAAATACTGATGAAGCTAGTTATGTTGAGAAACCTAAAAATATTAGAGCGATGGCTTTGACAATTATAATGGGTTTGTATAATTATTTAAATATGGACGATGAAAGAATTTTTAATTGAGCTTGTGAAGATTTTAAACGCAATTATGACGGCTATCATTAAAGAGATGAAGTCATTATTAAAATTGAAATGGTAAAAATAATTGATCAAATTTAATAAACTGAACTATTGACTGAGCGTTCTAATCATAATACCTTTTAGTGATTATAGTGTTGTATATTAAAGTCAATATTATAAATAATATTGCTGCAGGAAATAACGCATTCAAATTAACCTTACCATCGGTTAATAAAAATCCAACCTCCGAAACCATTCCTCCTAAAATAAGACTTACAATTAGTCTAATCCACCATTTCTTAATTAGTATCATCGTTTGTTTAGGCTTTTAGTTTTTTATTGATGTCCTGTCTGCCGATAATTGCCATTATTTCTATAACATCATTATGGATTAGATAATAGATACTATCACTCCCACAAACACATCGTCTATATCCTTTTTTAATAAAATCAACCTTTGGAAATAAATATGGATTCTTTGATATAATTTCGAATTGCTCAAAAAAAGCGTAGAAGTATTTGTCAGCTTGTGTTTCTCCAAACCTATAAACGCCAAATTGATGGATATTGATCAAATCTAATTTTGTTTGCTCGGTTAAAATATACTTCATATTATTTTTGAAGCTGCCCTTTGGATTGTGCTAATATTTCTTCCGCAGAATCATTTGTGAAACCACTTTTTTCGGCTTTAATTAATTTTAAACGAATCCAATCAATTTCCGCTTGTTGTTCTCTAGCTTGACGAATTAGATCATTAACCAATTCACTCTTGCTGGTGTACTCTTCACTTTCAATTACTGATTTCAGCCATTCATCATTTGGCTTTGTCAACGTTATGCTCTGTCTTGCCATATCTTTATATTTTAATGATGCTAATATACAGCAATAACGCACCAAATACAAATTTTATTATCTTTACTTGAATTTTAAAAAGCATTAATAACGAGGAACAATATAATTATTACCATAGTACTTTGTAATAACCTTTTCAAGTAATAAAAATGTATATCTTCTATAGTTTACTTGTGTTCATAGTATGTTTTAATAATGAATTAACCTCTTCTAGTCATAATAACCGTATTAGCAAATCTGAGATTGTGATTGGTTTGTCTGTTTTAAAAGGGTTTCAATGAGGTCATAATTAATCTTGGCAGGATTTGAATATCGAATAGTGCCTTTTCCATGATTGGTACCAGTTAAAAGTTCCTTACTATTCAGCATTACTTCGTGAATTAGAAAATAAATTGTAATATGCTGTTTTTGGCTTGCAAATGCCACTTCTACTTGATTGTTTCTTTTATAGGAAGGGACCTTGTAGAACATGCCCTCCTCATGATCCGGTAGATGCTTCAAACAAAGCTCTCTAATTTTGATGAGTGCCGTTTTTCTTTTTTCGGGAACATCTTCTAAATATTCTAATACTTTATTGTAATTGTTTGCCATTACTATTTGTTTTCAAAATTGGGTATAACTAGTAGGTTCATGTAATATGACACATAAATCTATTATATAGATTACCAAATATAAGAAATATTGTTGCCTATAATTCGTTTATTTGAACTTTACAGACGGAGGTAAAGTAATATTAATGTTATTCGTAATGTATTTTTTTCTTCCACTTAAAATATGAATTCCATTCTTAAAATCTTTTAAAAAATTGAAATTACTTAAAATCTCATATCCAGATGCAGCTTTTGCTAAATTTCCAAGACCCACAAAAAATTCTTTTGATGCCCTTTTCATTTTAGTTTCTTCATATTTAAGAATAACTCTCATGCCATCTTCGTCATATAATCTGCAAATTGCTTTACAATAGTTATCAAAAGCAGTATTCAATGTTCCCAAACTTAGGTCATCTCTTTTTTTATTATAATTATCATAACTAGAGAAAAAATCTCTTCCTTCACCATGTTGACGTATTTTCATTAAATCGTCATATTCTCTGTTCAAAATATAATCATAATGTGGTATTTTTCCAACCAAGATAGGATAAGATGAAATTTCATTATGTTTTAACCCATTTTCATCATTTATATGTTCATCTATATCAAAATCATAGGCTGGATGATTAACCATTGAGCCAAACAAATCTGAAAGTGCACTGTGGTGGTATCTTGAAGTCAATCTCAAAAAATTTAAGGCCTTTTCATTATTTCTAGAATCACTTTTATTTAAAAAGGCATCGACCGATATTGCTATGTCATTATTTTTACCTAGAGAGTAATCCAAGAATTTATAATATAATTCATGTCTCTCCAGTAGCTCAATTTTCTTATTATTTTTTAATTCTATTTTTTTCGACTTCTTTAATATGCTTTTTATAGTTTTTTTCGAATAATGATTTTCAATTACTTTTGTTGACCCAGTATCGAACATTCGTTTCAGACCCAAATTTAATTTATTAAAATAGATTTCCTCAAAAGATTTTCCTTGGTGATTAGTTTTTGGCCATACTTTAAAATTTCCAATATCTTCACAAATCAAAGAGCTAGAGAAAAGTCTATGTCTAATTGAATCATAAACTTTACCTTCATATTTTAAGTTTTTACCACTTCCTCTACCCTTATATTTTAATGCCATATTTTTATAAACTTCTTCCAAATTCGTTTTTTTGGAATCACTATAAGCTGGCGTAATTATATTTTCTCTCATTCCTTTTTCAAAAAGAGAAATTTCCTCATGCCTATCTAAGTACTCAAAAAGTCTACTTGAATTCAGAAAATTAGCTTCGTGTACAAGAAGTTTTTTATCAAAAAGAATACTTTTAACTAAATGTCTTTGAAATTTTTCATTTGAAATTTCATTAGATATCATTTCATCAACCGTATTAAAAAGTAAATATTCTTTTTTAGGCATGCGAATCGTTTTATTGAACTTTTATTTATCATCCTTAGGATTTAAGATTGCCTAATTCGAGCTAGATGTATCTATTGACATAAAAAAGTTTGGATGTAAAATTACTGGTAATTCAGTATTATGTCTTTCTTTAATCTTATACTCTAAAAATTTGACTAATTCATCCGCTAACTCCTTCTTAATTAGAATTAAATCATCTTCAATCCATGATGTTTGAACCAGCCACATGGAATTATCTATTTTATCAATTTCGAGCAGCAATTCATCATCTTTAGATACATCAACCTTAGTATCTTTATAAAAATCAACATCTAATTCTGATATTTTATAATTAAACTCATTCATAACTATTCATCGTTTTATAGAACTTGAGAAAGGCAAGTTACAACTACTAAGTTAAAAGTTCAACTTAACGCTATTTTTCTAACGTTTTTTATTTCTTGCTTAAGTCAAATCCTAAATTGAGCTGTAACATTAGTGGCCAAATGTTCCCGTTACCTTTTGTGTCAAAATAATATTGAGGTCCAACATCAAATAAAAAGTGAAAATTCTTTCCATATTTTCTTTGTATTCCCCAGGTTGGTCCAATAGCGAAATCGAAATTGGAAGTTCGGTTTACATTTTCTGATATTGAATTCCCACGTGATATTAATCTTGATGAAACGAAATTTCCAGAATTATTTTCGGTCGTTCTGTTTTTTCCATTTCTTCTATTTAGGTTATAAAACCATTTTTGCTGTAAATCAGTGAATGGACTAATTATATAAATGAAACCACTTCCTCCAAAAGTCAAATCAGGATACCCTTCTCCAAAGCTAATTCCGAGTGCAGAAGAAAAAGTTGAATATTGACCTGTTGGCATTTCTAATTCAATAGATGGGTTTAAAAAGTTTATCCTCCAAATTTTTTTTGTATTTATATTTTCATTTGTTTGTCCACTAACTGAAATTGCGATTATTAAAATAGTTCCTAAAATTAAATTTCTTCTCATTAGTGATTGTAATTTATTTATACTTTTATATAATTCTACTTAAGGTCATCGTTTAATTCGACTTTAGACAGCAATTTAAAAATAAAATTTGATTGTATATAAACCTTTAAAAAATACAAGTCTTACTTATGAATAATTGCAGATATTATCTCAGCTCTTTGCTATGAGTATTTTTTTTGTCCGATGAAAATTTCCAAGCTCCAAGTGCCAGCAAAATATATAATATAACTATCGCTAGCATTTGTTGCCAGTTGTTTGTAAACTCATAATACAGAATTAAAACTCCGCCTATACATAGACCAATTATCGATAGTACGGTCAAAAATGTTGACGAATTGGTTTTGCCTCTTATTTTAAAATTCGCTATTGCCATCAATAATGAAACTAAAAGAAAAGTTACGCTTCCAAATTCAAGAATCAATTCCAAACCGCCAATTAGGATTAAAATGCTTGAAATTATGGCCATCGCTATAATTGCATTTTGTGGGCTGTTATTTTTACGTATGGAAAGAATATGTGGGAAAAAGCCATCTTTTGCAATAACGGACATTTGACGTGAAGAACCAAAAACAGTTCCACTAATAGCACTACTTGTGGCTAAAATTGCACCCAAAATTACGAGGTTTGTCCCCAATTTCCCTAATACATTTCCGGCACCTGAAGCAAGTGCAAACTCCTTGTTTTTAATAATTTCCTCATTTGGTATTGCGAATAGAGCTCCCATAGAAATGACCACATAAATTATTATTGCCAAAGCAATAGCACTATATACGGCCCTAGGAATGTTTTTTTCTGGATTCGTCATTTCTCCAACCGCATTTATGACCAACTGAAATCCTTCATAGGCTACAAAAGTGAGAGAGGCAACTATTAAAATTGAAAACGCACTTGAATTTTCTAAATCTAAGGTCATATTCTCAACAAAAGAACCAAAATCGGTTGTACCATGTGTCATTAACACAACTGAAATTATAGTTAAAACAATAAGCTTAGTATAGACCATTAAGTCCTCAATTTTGCCCATACCATTGACGCTCCAAATATTTATCAAAGTAAAAACTCCAATTATACCAATTGCAACGCCCTTTCGAATCCAAATATTATTGGCAAAGTCGGTACTACTGATAGCATAGGATGAAAATGTATAAGCGTATAAGGATAGTGTACTAATATATCCAAAAATGATAAACCATCCAATTGCAGATGCTGAGAAATTTGATTTTGGATAGGTTCGTTTAAAGAATGAATAAGTAGCCCCTTCATCTCTGTAAAACAGTCCTAACTTTACATACGAATAGGCTGCCAGAGAAGCTATAAGCCCGCCTATTATTATTGCAATCGGTGTTAGGTTTCCAATCAGAGAAACTGAAACCCCAAGTATTGTGAAGATTCCGCCTCCTACCATTCCGCCTAATGCGATGGCGATTAGCTCAGCTAAACCCAAGCTCTTGTTCCTCTTTCTGTGTTGCGTCATTTTCTTTCTTTTCCCGGTATTATAAGTAACGGAATTTTTACATGACTTGCTAACTCAGATTCAACATTATTAGCGAATAATTTATGCCAAAGATTATGCGTTTGATGCCCAATAATAAGCATATCTCCATTATAGAGTTCTATTATTTTTTTAATCTCTTCAACGGGTTTACCTATAGGTTCAAACTCTTTTATATTAACTTTAGGGAATAGTGATTTTACTTGTTCAATATTTATTTTTGCTTTAAATTGATTGGCTTTTTCAATGTCCTGAGGTATTATCCCTGCATCAATATTTCCGATAGAAAGGTTTGTTACTTCAACAATTCCTACTTCTAAATCATAATTTATTGCGAATTCAATTCCAAAAATTGCTGCATTCAATGCAGAAGAACTATCATCTATGGCGATTAATATCTTTTTCATTTTTCTTTAATTGGACATAACCTAAGTATATAATCAATACTAATTATATATCTCAAATATAAGAAATATTGTTACCACTATTTATCGTTTATTTAAACTTTTAACTCAGTTCTTTATTGGGTCTTGGTTTTTTAAATCTCCTCCATTTATTGATATCTACTTAATATTTTAGAAAAATTCACTCGACAATTTGTAATCTATTGGCTCAAACGAATCATATTTCCATTTCATTTCAATAATTTTAACATTAAGTTTATTGGCATATCCAAGCAAATCACTTTTTTGCTTATCATTTGCATAACTAGATATAAAAATAGCCTCTATACAATCTGAAATATCAAGCATCATACTTTTATCAAAAACAAATTCATCTTGAATTTTTTCTATAGAACACTTATTTTTATCAAATAAAGTTCCAATTCTATATTCGTTTTCACCTGAATAATCAAGGTGCTTATAAAAAAATGATTCTTTCACTGTTTTTTCAAGTTGGTCTTTATATTTCTCTTTTCCAATATTTTGTAAGTGGTCTCCTTGAATATGTCCTATTTTTTTCTCCCATAATTCTTGAAATGTAACATATTTTATATTTTCATCTATTATTTCAAGTTTGTTTTTATTTAATGATAAAATTTTTTCTTTGGAAAATGCCAGACAAACGCCTTTAAATTTATCAGCATATTGATCCCACATCCGAAATTTAGTAAAACCAAATATTTCTTCATTTCCTTTAAAATTTGTAATGTAGTTTTCATTAGCAAAATCTTCTCCCATGTAGTTTTGACAGAAACATATTTGATTAAACTGTTTTTCTAAATCGCCAATAAAAACATGTAATTCTTCAGCTTTATATCCATCATATTCTCCATTTATAGAAGATACTGTTCCTCGACGAGATTCTTTACTTTCTATTGGGTCAGTTGAATTCTTAGCTCTATTAAATTTCAATTGATTGTTATGAAGAATAAAATCTATTGCTGTAGATGCTTTAGTATAGTGATAAATAATATCTTCTTTGTAAAGGTTTTTAAAGAACTTAATATTCATATTTCCAATTTTGTTGAAGTTCGTTTTTTTTCACCATTACGCCTAACCTAGAGATATAATCAATATTAACTATATATCTCAAATATAAGAAATATAGTTCCTCCTAGTTCATTTATTCAAAACTTTCATGTCTTTTCCGGTTTCTCTCCGTTTCCCAATCACGAACTTCTTCAATATACTTTAGAAATTTTTTCTTTTCGATAATTGCCCAACTTTTCACATTCTCATTTCCATGATTGAATAACTTATCGAATAAAATTATTCTTTTATTCAATATCGCAGCCTTTGAGCCACTCCAAGAATTTGGTTCTATAGAGTTTTTCATAATTTCTAATATTGGTAATATATCAACTACTTTTATTAACGCATAATAGACAATTGGTTTCCAATTTAATCCTTTTGTTTCTTTTGAATTGAAACAACTCATTTTACTTAAAATCAAAGAGAATCATTCATTGGAATTTTCTTTACACCAACCAATAAGTATATTATCAGGAATGAAATTCAATGGAGATTGATTTCTTTCAAAGGAATCTCTAAATAACAAGTGAAATCTATAATTGGTTGGATTGTTTTTTAGTAGAAAAGTATCTAGAAATATTATAGGCTGTTTTGTAGCTATAGTTTGCAAAAATTTGCGATAATTGGAGGGATACAGATGATTTGCTTCAATAGAATTAAATATATTTTGACAAATTAATTCTGAATTAGCATAAGAGTATTTTTCATCGAGACATACTTCAGCTATCTCAGCTAATTCGTAGTCATCCCTACTGTTATTGCTTGTATCTTCCTCAAATGTCAAATTAGATAACAATTGAAAAGCTTCCGCCAGTAAATTTTCATCGTATGAAATTTTTTCTCTTTGTTGCCTACCTAATCTAATTGAAATAATGTCAATTGCTGTTGGATTGCCACCTTTCTTTTGTCTGAGCTTGTTTAATATTAGGGCCACCTCGGAATCACTTATCAATGAGTAAGCTTTGCCATAAGATAAATCTCCATAAGTCCATACATAGGATATATTTGTATCTAGTGCTAAATGCAATCTTTTTATACCTGCAGCATCAACAGAGCCAGTACATTGAAATCTAGGAAACCATTTTTTAAGATAATTATCTTCCAACACTTTATCCAAAACCTTATTGTATACATCATTGTGATTTTCATCGCAGTATGATAAAAAACCAAACATAAATAAGAAGTTAACATCTTTTGTGTCAATAAACTTTATTTCACCCGCTAAGTTATCCCATGCTTCGAGCAGGTTAGGACAGGCGCTCGCAAATCCCTTACCTAATTCTAAAAGTCTAGAATTATGAATGCTGAATAAATCCTTAATTAATTTATGTAACAATGATTTCTCTTGAGCTAGCTTTGCTCCTAAATCGAATGTCTTTTTTTCTATTCTTTTTTCCTTGGCTCTATAATTTTCCTTTTCACCTACATCATCCATGATATCAAAATGACAAAAACGTGAATTTGTCAAAGCAAAGACCTTTATTTGATTTTCTAAATTATTTGGACGTAATAACCTTTCCAATTCAATTAATCTATTTTCTATGGACTCTAACTGTCCTTTATCATGTCTTAAAATTCATTTTATTGCCAGCCATCCCTCATTCCAAATATAATTGGAATGAAAACCGATAATAGTTTGATCAAGTAATTCGAAAATTTTTACACTTATTAAGCCTCTTAGGTGGTTCGCAAAAATTAGTCTAACATCCTTACCCAAATCAGAATTTTTGTGACCATATATACCACATAATTGAACAAAAGTCCTATACCATTCCTTATATTCATTTTCTGTATTAGGTTGATAGCCATAATCACGAGATCTTGCCCCAAATTGATGAGGGTAAATTGATGAGTAATGATAGGTACCCAAACAACCATCCAGTAATAAGATACCTAACTGATTTCTCGTGGAGTCCTGATGCTCAAATAGTTTTTCTATTACTGACAGTTTTTCAACATAGTTAGCATTAGTTCCTGATAAATAATGCTGAAACAAACCTTTTAGCACATCACGAGTAGAGTTGTAATTTTCTTTAGGGTTTTCCGCTAGAGCAAATCTAATTATCAATTCAGTGGATCTGTGAAATAGTTTTTTGTCATATGCAATTAATGCTAATATTTGGACAAATTCATAGTAGTAGCTATTAGTTCTTGAAGTAAATTTTTCTCCATAATCTGAGTTTGCCTCTCTTTCTATAGATTCTAAAGTAAATTCTGGTGAAATAGGTGCGACATTTTTAAAAACCGAAATTCCAAGGCTATTTAGATTACCCATTGACTTTCCTATCCACCCATCTAAACCCAACCATAATTGTGCAATTTGAATAGCAATTTCTTCATCATGTAAAAAGGATAGTCTTCTTGAAAAGGATTTTATTAGTCTTTCAGGAGAAGCTTGAATAGATTGAATAATAGAATCTCTTGCAATTAGATTCAATGCTTGTTTGGCTAACCGATTGGCAATCGCATGAGGCAAAATAGCTCTCCAATTACCTCTAGATTGTACCATTCCTCTGTCCTTCAAACTTGAAACATCACCAAAAAGCTCATTTGGATCCTTATTTAGTAATTTAGCTAATATCTTTAGCTCTGATTTTTCCGAGACTAAATCTGTTCCTTCAAAAGAGTAAACTAGAGAACAAATTTGGGCTGATCTAAGAAGGTCTTTATCATCTCTATTTCTCTGTTTAAATAATCTTTGGAATAGTTCTTCATCTCTTAAATTATTTAAATTATCACCTCTTTTCAAAGTATTAGCCAATGCAATTGCAACTCTGGCATTACCTCCTGAAAATTCAGAAATTGTAGTTGCATCGACATCACTCACGTAATCAAATCGCTTCTTAATTAGCTTTATTATTACTTCAATACTAGCTGGCTATAACCTAAATACCTCAGTCTCATCTGGAAGGTCATCTCTAATATCATATTCTACTGTGAGTAAACTGATTTTACTTCCAAGTCTGTTACATATTTTTGTCAATGTTCTGTGCAACTCAGGCGAACAATTATCTACTATTAGTATCGCTCTTGACTTAGACGCAACAAGCTGCTCACACATTGCCACAGGTTCTGGACTTGGGCTGAATGAGACATCAGTATAGATGGTTAAAGATGAATTTAATGCATCATTTCCAATTCTATTGTCAAATAATGCTTCAACTAGTCGTGTTTTCCCTACACCCGAAAGACCAGTCAAGCGAACTGATGATGTTAGAGGCAACAGACAAGACCGTAATTTAGATATACCCTGTTCAATTGTTATACCATCTTCGGTAGACTTCCTATTATCATGTAGTCTTAAACCGTCATCGATTATGTATTCATCTTCTATTATTTCGTTATTTGTAGACCAATTTTCATATGGAAGCCATCCATTAATTTTTCTACCAATTTTATTCCAAACCCATAATATACATGAAGGGTGTTGTCGTGTCCAAGTTGCGATTCTACCTTGGTCATAAAAATCCAAAATTGGTTTTTTCTGATCGTCCAATGACTGAATTGTATCTCTCATTGAATCTATCCTTTTCTTTAGAGCGGAGTCAGAAGTAGAATCTCCCGAGCTAACGATGACATACGCTCCGTTTTCTTCACCTATTTTTTTTATAATATCCCTTAATACTCCTTTAGGACACATTTCTTTTTTGATAGCTGATACTGGCATAGAGGGTTTCTTTACTTGAAAGCCCGTATGTTTTCTTGGAATAAAACTTTCTTTGGGTAGAGCTTCAGTGTTTTTGACTACAACATCTAATCCTCCATCTGGTGCATCCTGAGATCCGCCCCAGGTAATTCCTTTTGTAGATTGACCTGCATTTCGGCAATCAGCTTCACACAATAATCCAATCAAACTTCGCAGTTCTGAATCAGTGAGCTTGGAAATGTCCTCTCCTGAAATATCTAAAAAATTCATTTCTTATGAAGTTTACAAAATGCATTTTCCAATTCTTGATTTTTATCCCAAAACATTATTTTGCACGTTAAGCAATTTCTCCTTCCTTGATATGCTAAATACTTATAAAGTGTTCTTTTTGACCTAACATCAATAAGCTTCATAATTTCTTCAATCCTTAGCTTATTTTCTTTGTAATATTTTTCTGCTAAAATTGCTTTTTGTTTTGCTTCTTGATTTAATCCCTTTTTTCTGCCAGGCACCACTCCTCTCCTTCTTGAACTTTCAAGACCAGCTTTTGTTCTTTCAATTAAAATATCTCTCTCTAGTTGAGCAACAGCACCAAAAAGAGAAAAAACAAATTTTCCGTGTGCTGAAGTCGTGTCAATAAATTGTTCTTGAATGCTTTTAAATTGAATATTTTCTTTTTCAAAATGTTCAATTAATTTTATGAGGTGAGAAAGGCTACGAGCAATTCTGTCCATCTTCCAAACTACAATGGTATCTTCTTCTCTCAATTTACTCAAAAGTAGATCTAACCCTTTCCGTTTCGATTTTGAACCTGAAGAAATATCTGTATAAATATTCTTTTGCTTTATCCCAGATTTTAATAAAGCGTCAATTTGTAAGTCTAATTTTTGAGAATCAGTACTTACCCTTGCGTATCCAAATAGCATCGTTTACTTTTTTCATGTAAAGGTAAACTTTTAAAGTAAACCTAAAAAGTAAACCGTATGGATAAAAATGAGTAAAAAATTTATAGTTTACAAAAACGGTCGTTAAAGAAAACTTTGACTACTGATTATTTTCGTTTATTTCTGCTTCCTTTATCAAAATGAACTTAACTAAGCAATTATCGAATTCCATAATGTATTAAAAATGTCTAACCTAAAGTTTTTTAATTCTTCTTAGAATTTAAACGCCGATTCCATTAATTCAATTTCTTTATTTGTAATACCTATTTCATTTGCCACATTTGTGCAGTTACTTACAACATTTAAAACTTCATCCATAATTCCATTCATTTGACTATCATCTAATCTAAAATACTCCCCAACACTTTTAGCCAATTCAAAATCTAAAGCATTATTATCCATATCAATATTGAGTGCCAGACCATCTTTGTCAATCGATGGGTTTATATCATAAGCTCGTGACAGAACCCATCCTTTATCGGTTAGAATAAATCCATGATTCCGTAGGTGGTCATCGGTATTTGAAATAGCAATATTAAAAACTATCCGTCTCCAAAGTTGAGCTAAGTTAGCATCAATATCGGTACCATAATTTTGAATAAATTCTGCCATTTCAAGATAACTCGCAGGTTTGTCCCTAATAGTGTCTTCTGTATTCCCTGTCATGGTCATGGCAGAGGCAAAATGAATTCGTTCACCTTTATGACGATCAAAGCGTTTTGTAAAAAAAGTATGGTACTTTCCTGACACTATTTCAATTTTAGATGGTGACATGCTAATACCTGCATTAATTGCCAATTGATAGGCTAGAAATTCCCATGCCGCCTTATCAATAGTATCATTCTTAGAAGGGAATTTAGCTATCCATAGATTTTTTTCATCATCAATAATATTCGCCTTAGGTCTCGCTCCTCCAAGAGATGAACCAGGTGCCATCAAAACCGTCAACCATTTTTTAATTTGATCGTTTTCATCATTTTCAAAAGCCTCAGCTGCTGCTTGCAATTCCCTGATAGATGACCAAGGAGGTGTGGGACTCTGATTATCATTATCAAGAAAAAGCCCATTCGGATCAGTTTTAAATCGTAACGCACCCATTCGACTCTCATCATAGACTCCTAGTAAAAAATCTATTTCATAAAGTGGTCGAGGCTTTTCTTTTTTCTCTTTAGCTACTTGAGCCGCTCGTCGTCTCATCAATGTTTTCCCCCAGGTATCAGGCATACTGTCTAGAAAAATACCAAAATTCTCTTTGTTATTCGGATATTGTGGCCCAGAGAAAAATTGAATATCCGGATCTAGTAATATACTATTCTTTGACTTTAACCACTGTTTGTCATATTCAAAACTAAAGGCCTTTTTCCCTTTGCCAAAATGAGCAGAAAGAACGCCTATCATTTCTGGTTCAGCCATAGGTTGCCAATGTGCATATACGTATATGTCAAATTTATTTTGTGTCATTAGTTCTAAATTATAATAAGTCTAAATCTTGCAATTTTCTTCCAAACTCATCATCGGCTGCCAGTTTCAAAAAATCATCTTCTAATCCCAAAACTCTCAGCACATTGAAATAGGCTCCAAAAGAGACCTTTGGGTTTCCTTTTTCAATTTGATAAAGTGTAGTCCTATCTATATCCGCACGTTCAGAAACCTGTGTAGTTTTTAATCTGCGTCTTTTCCGAGCCAATTTAATATTCTCCCCTACTTGCTCCATTAATTTTTGATGTTTTGGAAGTAGAATATTTTTCTTTTTTTTCATTTTGTTGATTATTTTCTACAAATATAGTATTTTTGTTGATAATATTCAACGTTTTATATCTTGTTTTATTTTTTCCTAAACCTAAAAAAATCTCAGTCAATCACTATTAAATTAAATAATCTCCGCATACGCTTTCTCACAAGACTGCCATATAATCCCTCTAATTCCTCCGCATTCAAAATGGTGGTAGCATGAGTTTTTATTTTATGGTTTAATAACAAATCATATCTTGAAAGTATGATTTCTCCCATGACGTTACAATCATTTCCATAATAGTTACCCATAGGCTCCAAACCCAAATCTATGAAGCAGTAAAAGTTATTGTTTCCAAAATGTTCAATAGTTTTATAACCCGTGTGGTTAAATGCAAAAGTAATGTTTCGGGTTGGCATAAGTTCATAAGATCTATGGTGAGGCACAAGATATTGCAATAATTCCATCAAATTTCTTTTGCCAGAATCTAACGAACCTGAAAGTAAAATACCCTTGTTAACGTCAATATTGAGTTTTTTACAATTGGCTTCGTCCTTGATTAAATAATTACAAAGCTTGAAAATGGTGTTGTGATTTTTAGTACGGATTTTGAATTTTTCACCAAAGAGCAACTTTCCTTTTGTGTTGACATAATTCAGGATTTTATCAAAATCATATAGCACTTGATTGTTCTTCAGTTCGCCCAATTCATACTGCACGTTTCCTTCGGTAATGATATGTGGTTTTAAATTCTTCATTTATTTTTCCAAATGCCCGCCCGCCTGTCTTCGGGGGACTATGGGCTTCATAATGGTTGGTTATAATTTTTATTGGAACTTATCTCTAGGTTGTCCGTATTTGGGACGGTCGCAGTAGCCGTTTTTTTCGTTTTTAGTTCTTCCCCCTTTAGAATCCAACTTTTTGCAGTTGCTTTCCAATCGACAATTTTCGATTTACCACCTACTTTCCAACCAATGCCTTGATAGTGGTTGTAAAATTTCTTGGCTTCTAATGTTGGCCATTTTTTCTTTTTAAAAAAATTGACAACCTCATTTTCATTTTTGGGTTGGTCCAATTTATTCCTGTTTGTTTTATTTATTCCTGTTTTGATATGTTTATCTTCAGATACCACCACTTGTTCATAGGTTGTCTCGAAATTGGTATGGCTTGGGTACAAAGCTTGTTCACAGGTTGTCCCAAAATGGAACAGCTTGATTTTGCTTCCCCGAAAAGGATTGTGAGAGGGCTCGTACAGGATGTATTTCCAATAACTGAGTTCGTTAATACTGCGATGGTATGTCGATTTTGACCCCAGTTTGGATATATCCATTACTTCACCACGATTGATATAAAAAGAGGGCTTAAAGCGATAGTTGTTCCAAATCTGAAATAAAGCCATATACAAACTGATATGGCTGGGATTTAGACGATTATCTTTTGAAAACAATTCCAGCACAGCATTAAGGTGCTTGATATAATTGATATTTTCCAAAGTAGGTCAGAATTTATTATGAATTCTGTTCTGCTCCAATACTTTGGTAATTTCTGCGTAATCATAATACAGCACACCGCCTACTTTGGTATAGGGCAACGTGCCGTTGATCCTGAGATTTTGTAAGGTGCCAGGCGAAATACCCAAAAGTTCTCTCACTTCTGGTGATTTGAGCCATTTTTTGGTGACCTGTCCGGATTGGTTCTGTAATAGTTTTTTGATTTCATCTAGTAACTCCATTTTGAATTCCAGAAGATCTTCCGTGGTAATAATTGTTGCTGCCATTTGTAAAACGATTTTTTAAAAACAAAGCCGCCAATGGTTAAACTTTTTAAATGACGACTTTGCTGTGATTTGACTTTCGTTCTGCAAATTTGAATAGGTTCTCTGTTTATTTTTCATGATGTCACCGGAGGTCTGGTCTTTTTTTAACATTTTAATCATGAAATTTTACTGGTTTTTATCTTTTCCCATGATAGATTCACATGAAAACCCGTTTCTAAAATTAAAGTATTGTAGCACTAGCGGTATGATTTATTAATCTCATTCATAAGACCTTCAATCATCTCCTCTAAAAATTTTGTCTGTGATTTTTGTCTATTCTTTATTTCTGAATATATCTTGTAAATGTCATTCAGCTTAATATTAAAAATGGATTCAAGTTCTCGTTGAATTTCAACAATATCCGTTTTTCCATTATTTATGGTTTTAGCCGCGTGTAATGCGTAAATTAATTCAGTTAATTGTGTTTTGGTTCCTGTCCAATGCAAAGTTTTATTATTAACCATAGGTTTCCCGTAACGCATAAAATCATCTATGCTTCTAAATTTTAATTTTAAATATTCTAGAAGTTTTCCATAAGCTTTGATTTTTGCAATCAAAAAATCGTGATGTGTATAAAAACTTGCATCAATATATCCAGGTTTTAATTCGTAACTACAAGTTTCTTTAATGGGTTTAATTGTAAAAAAAAGTTCGTCCAAATTGGTCAAATCTAAATTTATATATTGCATTAAAAAATCGAACTTTTTGAAGAATTTTTTAATTTTTTGTTCTTTTAATAGAATATAGTCACGTTGTGAATTAATAGATAGTTCCGGAAACTGTGATTCTATGTGTCTCAACTCTGAATAATAAATTAGATTTTTTAAAACTTTGCTTTTATAATTCTTGAAAAAATCTATTTCCTCTTCTATTGTGTCGAATTCATATAAAACCGTATATTTTTTAAGCTTGGATAGTGTTTTTCTACATAGAACTATTGCTTTATGGATATAACTAAAGTCCATAAATTCTACTTTCTCAATAATTTCCAAATCTTTCTGAAAACTATTGAGAACATCTATATATTCTTTTTCCTTCACATTTCTATATGAATTAAGAATATTAAAACCCAATGCTAGATACTCCATTTTAAAATTAAACAACTAATTAAAAAGCGGTTATCCTTGCTGCAATGTGGTCATATATTCCATAAAATAATTATCTTTTGCCTGCACAAATGCATGATTCGAAAATATAGTGGCACCCACTTTTCTTTTTTCAAAAGCTGCCGTCAATCCAAAATCTATCGTTTTAAAATTACTTTGCCAGGCTCTTTTAATAGTCTGATATAACAGTTGTCTATATATATTATAGGTACGACTAAATGTATAATCCATACCTACAACAACTGGAACAAACGTATGGTCAGTATTCTTATAACAGCACATCATTCCTACAGGGGAATTATTAGGACTTGGAGCGTTATTATTAAGATACAACAGTAGAAATTCCCAGTTATTATCCATGTTCATTTTTGTAAATAAATTTTTAGGATAGGCAAATGTATTTAGTCCGACATTATTATTCTTTACATTTAAATAAAGTTGATGGATTATCTCAAGGGTTTCCTCTTTACAAGTATTCTGCCATTTTATATCAAAAAAAGTTTCAAACTTTTTAATATCATTTTTAAAATGACGCTTTGACCGACTTGAAAGACCCTTTACAAAATCATCTTCTGATTTCCATTGGATATTGTCAATATAAGCGGCATCTGGCATTTTAATTTTAATAAACCCTTGATCATGAAATAATGCTGTTAGTTTTCTGTCATTTTCCAAGAAATCTCTTAGGGCAATCATTTCTGATGGTTTTTTTTCATCAATTATGCGTATCTTTTTTAGCATTATTAAAATTGCTTCTCTTGTGTTCTTACTTTTATTATCCAAATAAAAGTGTTTCCCTTCTGTTAATAATGACCCCATACTCAGTACGTAATTGGACATATAGTACGCATTATTCTTTCGTTTTTCCTCAATTTGAACTGAAACAGATTCTGGTGCGAGCATATCTTCTTTCCATAGTGCCCTTGTAAAAAAAGTTGCGAGTATAGTTTTGTTCATAGGATCTTTGACCAAAACATAATGAAACTCCCAATTATGTTCCCTTGCCGTATTATTACTAAATGCGTTTTCTAAAAATTGCATTCCCATCCAATCAAACACACTTCTTTGCCCCATAAGTCTATTCCATACTGATTTATCAATTTGTTGTATGCTCTTTTCATAGACTATCTCAAGCTTTCCAGTATTAATAGTTTCTGTCGTTGTTTCCTCACTTTTCAATCGAAATAACTTTCTTATATTACTATTTGTGGTATTTGTTTCTAGAATGGCTTTTGGGAAATGATACTCCATCGCTTTTACTAATTTAGTTATCTCTTTTAGCTGATTGTTTCTTGAAATCGTAATTCTAACGCCCGTATTGGTAACCGGTACGGCCGGAAAAAGACCTAAATTGACAAAGAAACCCTCTTTGAATAGTCGTTTGACAAAATTATACCCAGTGACTGGTAATCCTGTTCCTATATAAAAAACGGGACTTGTATTGTTATGAATCACCGGTAGATTTGTGTTGGTCAATAATGAACTAAAATGTTGTGTTCTTAGTTGGAGATCTTCCTGAAGCTCATAAATTTCCTTTGAAAGATGAATATTTGCCGAAGCAATGGCCGCAGCTACCGATGCAGGTTCTAATTGTGCTGAAAACGTGAGTGGTCCTCCAAAGTTTTTTATTTTATTCCTGAGCTTATCATTTTTACAAATCAGCACTCCTCCACTCGCTCCAAATGACTTACTTAAGGTTGCCAAAAGCAAACAATTTTCGGGTAAATCTTTGTAAACACTCATTACATACCCCATTCCATTTTTACCGACCCAACTCATTCCATGTACATCATCAAAATATAAATGGAGCTTTGGATATTTTATGCAAAGCTGTTTTAATTCGTCCAAAGGGGCAAAGTCACCGAACATAGAGTACACACCATCTGCCATATACCATATCCGATCAGATGTATTGTATAGTTGTTTTATTCTTGATTCTAACATATCCAAATTATTATGTCGAATCATTTGTACTGGAACACCTCTTAATTTAAGTATTTGTGCAGCGTTCTGAACACTCCAATGTACTTGATGATCTAAAATAACTGCATCTTTACCGTTCACGGCGGAGGGGATAACCGCCATATGACCTAATGTGCTGTTTTTTGTGATTATTGCTGGAATACCGTACAACTCTTGAATTTTGGACTCTAATTCTGCATATAATGGATGGGAAATGTAGGTTTTTGACAGCGGAAACTGGATGCCAAATTTATGTATAGCTTCAATAGCTGCCTGTTTCAACCTCTCATCGTGATTCAAACCTAAATAACTCGTTGTACCAAAATGGAATAATTTATTCCCATTGACAGTTATAATACCTTTTTCAAAATGCCTGTCTTCTGCATATAAATGGACAATATTTTGCTTCTTTGCATTGCTTATAACTTCATTTACAGTATCCAAAAAATTGTTGTGATTGATCTTAGCCATATCATTTAAATTTTAATTAGTTAGCGTTATTTCATACCAAGCTATCTAATTTTGCTAAGAACAAAAAAGTGATATCATTAAACAAACAGTATTAATCCCTTAGAATTAAAACAAAATCCTTTTTAGGCAATAGGCATTAATTATTTTTAAATTTTACACTATTTAATTTTGCTAAATGGTAACAAAAACCATCAAAATGGAATAATTGTTATAACTTAGGAATTGAATTATAATTGTCGCTTTGAAAATGAATGACGTTTACGATGCTCCACATGCTAAATTTTGGATTCAAAACGAAATTCTACATTGCACCTATAAACATATTGAGTTACTTGATTTAGCTACTGCACAATCCATCGTTCGAGACCGCCTACATTTTCAACAAGAAATTTCCTATCCTATATTCTGTGACATTCGAGGTATGATGAGTTCGGAAAAGTCCGCCCGCGATTACTTGGCCAAAAATGGGTCTATCTTAGCCAAAGCAGTTGCTATTTACGATGACAGATATATCGCTGAAGTAATGTCTCAATTCTATCTCAACAAAAATAGGCCCTTGGTTCCGTCAAAATTATTCAGAAACTACCAAGAAGCTATTGAATTCTTGAACCAATTTTTATAGAACCATTGAATAACAGTATAAAAATGACACAATGTTAAATGCTTTTGATAAAATAAGAATCAACAATATCTATAAAATGCTTTTGGAAATGTCCGAAGGCAGATTCTCGTTTAAAATCGAAAGACATGATATAGATGATGAGATTGAAGCTTTAGTTATTTTGGTCAATCTAATGGCGGAAGAAATTCAGCAAACCTTAAGATACTACAGTCAGCTTAATTCTCCTGAGAGTATCCTCCAATTTGTCCAAATGATATTTATACTTGACAGTAAATTCCAAATAATTTATGTTAATGAGGATGTTTCAAAGCACTTGAATAAAGACAAGACAGAATTTCTTGACAATTCATTTATTAAAATATTGAGCAATAAGTCAAAGCCTGACTGGGAGGAAATAGCCAATAACATATTGATAAATATCAACTATCAGATTAACAAGAAATTACATTTCCAATATGAAAATGACTTAACCAAAGAAGCCATCTGCAATATAACCTCCATTTACGATAAAGCCGATAGAAACCAGTTTATTCTAGTAACCAGTTTTCAATCAAAAACTCAAAGTCAATTTATTGAAGACGGACTCGCTCTTCGGTCAAAAATACAACAAAAGAAAACTATACAAAAAAAGGATAAACCTAATATTTTGAAAAATGAAAAGGATATAAAAATTATTCAAAATATCCATGACTATATTTTACAACATCTCGAAACACCATTATCATCACTACAGATTTTAGCTCATAATTTCGGTACAAATGAGTACAAATTAAAATACGGTTTTAAGCAGTTGTACAACATTACTGTTTTTAAATTTTTAATTGATGAACGTCTTAAAAAAGCAAGTTTGTTAATTGAAAATACAACATTGTCAATGAAACGAATAGCAATTTTAACTGGATTTAAGAGCATACCCCATTTTTCTAAAGTGTTTAAAAATAAATACGGATGTACGCCGAAAACATTTCGAAAAATCTCCAAATCTCTAAACTAGTTGGCTTCACCACTAATCTTTTTACCTTTTTCATTTACTCAACCATCATAAAATCCTTTAGGAATAATTAAACATTCTTAAAAAATAAATGATTGTTACGAATTTTATACTGTAAAAATAAATTCAGAATGATCTTAAAGAGGCTAATAAGAAAGGAAGTACTTATTGAACTACTTATTTCATTGTGCATAATACTATTTGTCTATGCCGCTATTAGCAAACTGTTAGATTTTGAAACTTTTAAGGCGCAAATAGGACAATCTCCAGTTTTAAGTTCTTTTACAGATTGGATCGTATGGATTGTACCGATAAGTGAACTAGTGGTTGCTGTTTTATTAATAGTCCCTAATTATCGCCTCATTGGACTTATAAGTTTCTATAGCATAATGGTTATGTTCACGACTTATATTATTGTCATCTTAAAATTTAGTGACTTTATACCTTGTTCTTGCGGGGGGTTATTGGAGTCTTTAGGCTGGAATCAGCATTTAATAATGAATGTTTTGTTTTGTTTATTGGCACTTTACCTCCTATTCAATTTAAAGAACACAGCATCAAATAATATCAATAACAGGTATAATCAACAGAAAATTAAATGAAAGCGAGCATGTTAAGAAATATTACCATGATTTGTAGTTTTCTCGGAGTAGGAATTGTTATTGTGTTGTTCATGGCTTCTGAGAACAATATTCAGCGTAATAACGCCTTTATTCGCCGTATTCCCCCGCACATAGTGAAACAACTTAAATCTATAGATTTAAAGTTCAACTCGTATTATATCGCGGGAATGACGGATCAAACCATATACTTGGGTAATAGTACTGCTCCATTACTAATTACAGAAATTTCACTAAGAACCTATCAATTGAAAACACATCAAATTGTGCTTGACCAGATGAATCTCCCATTTCGTTCGGTTCGCATTGAGGTAAAACCACCTTATTTTTTTGTTGCCGACGGGAGCATTCCAATACTATTTCGGGGCTATATCACGGATTGGCAAGCCAAAACACTATCAAAAAATACAGCTTACTTTTCACTTTGGACCGTGATAGATTCAACTTCTTTTGGAATTAGAGCACTCAGTAGTACAAACCAAGAACAAATTTTAGGAAAATTATATAAAAACCATAGCTATAAGGTAAAATTTTCCACTAATCTATTGAAAAAGCAGGTGGATGGATACTTCGATGTAGATGGCCAACTCCTTTGGAACACTAATCTACAGCGTCTAATATATGTATACTACTACAGGAATGAATACATTGTTTTTAATTCAGAACTACAATTGGATTTCAAAGGAAATACAATTGACACGATTCAATCGGTTTCATTAAAAATAGCTGACCTAAAAAAGACAAATCAAAAAAAATTATTAGGCAACCCAATAGTAGTCAATAAAATGGTCACAACCAACGATGAATTTCTTTTTATAAACTCAGAACGGTTAGGGCGATATGAACCGAAAGACTTGTTAAAAAAAGCAAGTATTATAGATGTTTATAATTTAAAAAATGCCAACTATGTTTTCAGTTTTTATGCCTTCGGTGAGATAGGTGCAAAAGGAAAAAGCATAAAAGCAAACAATGACCTATTCGTTATGATAATTGGGAATCTGCTTTATATATACAAATTACAAAATAATTACTTTCACAAGTAATCAAAAACATATTGATCAGTATCAGGAAATAAGGTTGAAAACCTGTAGAAAAAAGTAAACCATAACAATAAAATTTAATTATTATGAAAACACATGTTTTTAAAAAAGCACTATTGCCAATATTGGCATTATTCATGGCTGTTGGTCTAGCTTTTGCCACTAGCAGTTCAGAAAAAACAGAAAATGCTGGAACTATACCTGGTTATATTTTTCAGAATGGTATTTGTGAGCAAGTTACAACCTGTGACCCCAGTGGTATATTAGATTGTACTTATTTAGGGCAACAAGTTTACTCTAAAATTAATCAAACAACTTGTGGACAACCATTGAAATATAATCCTCAGGATTAGATATTCAAAATGTAAGGCGTATAGATATTATACGCCTTTTTTTGTTCTTTACACATGCTATTATTTCATTCAAAAACCATTTAGGTTTTCAGTTTATTTATTTCTAATAGACATAATTCAAGATGGTTTTTAGTAGATATGTCCTCGACTCTATGTATTACTTTTTTTATTGAGTCTTTAACATTGTTTAACTCGTTAAATATCGTCCCGCGTGTATAATTACTGTAGAAATACTTATTATAAGCCACATAAATAGATTCTCTTTGATGTTTTTTGGTTTCATAAACTAAGGCATCCATTAAATAAAAAATATATGCTAATTGTATTTCCTGACGATAGACATCTATTTTTACCGATTCTTCCTTTAGTTCTCTCCACAAATCCTCATTTAAATCTTGAAGCATGTCAGCAATATTATAGTTTCCCTTTCCGGACACTCCATTTTCTTCAAGTACCCTCATCTTTGTGGGAGAAAATAAATTTTGAAGTATTTTTCTCTGTTTTCTTGATATTATATTAATTGTACTGTTTATAAAACTACTTTTACCATCCAAGCTATGAGCATCGGCAGCAATGAATCTTCCTGTTATATCAGGACGTACCAACCATAATGGCGGGTTGAACACCTCCTTATTTAAGAACTTTACAGCTTCTTTTTGACGATAAAAGGGTATTGGTGTATATACTAAACCTTTTTGTGTACTTGATTTATATTGAATCGTGTAACCTCCAACGAGAGATTCAACATACTTCATCTGATCTAACCAAAAATTGAGTGTTCCATTATAAAAACGCTTCTTAACTTTATCATCTCGCTCGTTCATATCTATTGTTGGTATTAAATTCACTACTCTTTTTAAATTCTTTAAACCCAACTCTGCCGATTTTATCGGATTATTATTCTCTACAACTTCATTAATTGTTTCTGGACCAATACTCTGAACTTCCAAATTATACCTGTACCAAGGTGTTGTATCCTGTTCTCTAATAATTTTTTCTAAATAATAAAATTCGTCATCAGGCGTACTAATATTTTCAAATTGAGTATATGCCCAGCGAATGTTATATATGTCGGTAGGCCCAACCTTTTGGTGCAATAAATTCGGGGGTATGTTATCTTCGGGCTGAACAATGAAATTTTCTCGTGCGTAATTCATCACGCTGGGCGAGTGACCCATTTTTTGGAGCCATTTTTTGTCTCTCATTTTCTCGAAAGGATAGGTATATTCTCCAAAATTAGCATCTTTTATACCAAAGGCATGACCTGTTTCGTGGGCGGTAAGCGACTGAATCAACTCGCCCATTAAATCGTCAGGAAAGGGGTGTTGCTGTGCCCTTTTATCTAAAGGACTGCATCTGGTAAAATATAAATCGACGAGCTTATCGATCATTCCTATCAATATATCCGCTTTAAGAATCTCACCTGTCCTTTGATCGATAATTTGACGCACCGCCCCAAAACCTTCTCCTTTATGTCCCCTATATTTTGATCTATTCTCCCAACGGATTACAGAATATCTCATACTATTGATAGACCAATCTTTATTATGAACTGGAGCATCTTTTACTATTATGGCATTTTCAAAACCTGCAGCTTCAAAAGCAGGCAACCATTCATAAACACCTGCCTTTACATAAGGTTTCCATATATTGGGAATGGCTGGGTCTATATAAAATACAATTGGTCTAATGGGTTCACTTAATGATTGACTAGGATATTTTTTTTCTAATCGCCACCTTGCTATAGAAGCTCTAACAGATTCATTAAAATTATTGAAAAACATATTTTCACTATAAAAACCCATCCTATGGTCATACAAACGCGGCATCATAGGTTCTGGCAGTAACATAATACTAAAATCAACATTTGTAGTTAGCGGGCCTTTTTCAGAAGCTACGGTTGTGGTTGTATTCACCTCTACACTATTGGCAAATGACCTGACTATATCAATGAATGTGGTCTCGTTGACTATAGACTTTCCTCCATCTTGCAAACCCTTTGGTGTATTTAAAAATAAGCTGGTTGCATCAATAATATAACTTGGTTTATTATTCCCCATTGTCAAAATAGGAAAACTAGCTGGTGTTATTTTAATATCGAACCTACCCTCAAGCAACTGAATGGTATTCCCTACTTTTGAATCAATTTCTGGAACAATTACTTGAATAATATTATTCCTTCTCTTTAAATTAATTAAGGTTTCCTTATCAAAACTTGAGTTATTATGGTTTACAAATAGTAAATCTTTACCTAAGATAACCTCTGGAATCTCTAGATAAATTTTGCCATTCAAAAAGTGAGTCGTTACAAACCCTTTTTCAGTTATGGCTTCAACTGTAATTATTTCTTTATATGGTTTTATGTTGCTAAGACTAATTTGAGCAAAAGACCATATACTATAACATAGCAGTACCAGTAAAACAGAAATTGATTTTATTTTTTTCATTTTATTTAATATTTTTTTGGAAACAAATCATAAGAACCGTTTCAATATGCTTAATGACATACTGAAACAGTTCAAACTACTATTAATATCCAGGATTCTGTGGTGATAAATTTGGATTTAATGAAAGTTCATTCTCGGGTATAGGCAGTAGTAAGTTCTTTGATTCCCAACCTGATTTGATTGAGGAAATTACAGCCTCCGCTTTTCCCAGTCGTTTTAGGTCAAACCATCTATTGCCAAATTCTGTAAACAACTCAACTCTTTTTTCTAGTAAAATGGCCTCCAGTAGCTCTTCTGGGTCTATAATATTTAAATCAGTTAAATTGGCTCTTTGTCTAATCTTATTTACATCACTTAGAGCCTCACTAATGTTACCAAGATTTGTTCTGGCTTCTGCCCTGATAAGGTATATTTCCGCTAAACGAAATACTATAGAATATTCCGTATTTGATGTTGTAGAAACATTTTTGTATTTATTGGCATGGTACCATACATCTATACCGTTTGAAACCCCTGCAATCCATGTTGCTTTTCTAGCATCACCGTCCTCAAACACCTCTAAGAGTTGTTCATTTAAGGCGATCAGAGGTGGTGGTGCACTAACAAAGTTAAAAGTAGAGGCTTCCAACGTATTATATCCGTCTACCGGAGGTTTAAGTTGCCAAATAGTAGCACCGCTTTCTTTCAAAAAAACATTAGAGAGATCCGTTTCCCAAGAAAAACCAGTATTCTCAATAATCGATGTACTCTCTAGTTCAGCACGTTCCCAATCACCCATATATAAATAGACTTTGGCTAATAATGTTGTGGCTGCCCATTTGTCCGGGACAATGCGTTGTTCGGTGGATTCACCTGAGCTTAAAAAAGATCTTGCGGCTTTAAGGTCAGAAACAATCGCCTTATAAACTTCATTTACTTCAAGTCTATTTATGTTGCTATTTAAAGTGTAATCCGTTTGAATAACATAGGGAACAGCTCCAAAAAGATTGACCAAGTAAAAATGTGTCAATGCCCTAACAAAAAGAGCTTCACCTTTGATTTTCTGTATAGTTTCATAGGACAAATGGCTATTATCATTTATACCTTCCAACAAGCTATTTACCATATAAATGGTATGATAACTATCGTTCCAAAGTTGACTTATGGAAACACTGCTCGGAAGTAATGTATGGTTATAAAATTCCTCTAATGGTTGGCCAGAACTACCGTAATAATCTAACTCATCCGAATACAGCCCCATGATGACATGAAGTCCGTTTGAATTTCCAGTTAGTAGAACTTTATCGCGTAAATTTGCATAAATGGCGGTTAAGGCAGCTAATGCTGTAGCATCATCTTGAAAGACGATATCCCCACTGAGTTGATTTTCTGGAAAATCCACTTCTAAAAAGTGATCGCATGAAAGCATAAAAAAAAGTAGTAACATGAAAACGATTAGTTCTTTCCCTTTACGATTCATGCGATTTATTAAAATTGTATTTTTCGTATTATTTATTTTATTTTTCATCATATTAAAATTTAAATTGAACGCCCATGGTAAATCTTCTTAGCTGTGGTAAATACCCAATAATCTGTTCGGGGTCTCCACCTTTGAAAGAAGTAAATGTCAATAAGTTTTGCCCTTGCAGAGTCAAAAGCAAATCGGAATTACCCAACAATTTACGAGGCAATTGGTATGAAAAGGATACGTTTTTTAGTTTTATATAGGACGCATCGGTAACAACGGCATCACTAATCGCAAATTTTGAGAAGGCATTCTGCACTTGAAAATTACTGCCTGAGGTATATTTTTGTAAAAGGGTATCATCTCCCAGTTTCTGCCATCTGTTTAAACTTTCTGAAGGCTGATTTAACATGAAACCCGCTGGAGCATAATTGAAAAAATGGTTATATGCGTTTTGTTTGGTATATTGAAAAAATAGAACCAACTGCATATTTTTATAAATTAAGGTATTGGTAAGGCCACCGTAATATTTAGGGGCAAGGTCTTTAGTATATTGCCTATCTTCAGGGGAGCTTATTATACCGTCATTATTAAAATCTTCAAATTCGAACAAACCAGTATCTGGGTTGACACCTTCTAAATGGTATAACTTAACGATCGTTAAAGGTTTACCGATTACATACCTATTTGCATAGGCCGAATTTTCAAGACCCTCATAGGAGACGAGTTCATTTTTAGGAATGGTAAGGTTAAAGTCTGATTTCCAAGAAAAATTAGCTTTTTGTATATTTCTAGAATGCAATTCAAATTCCCACCCTGAGTTGCGTATAGTGGCATCTAGGTTGGCTTGAATATTTTGAAACCCGGTAGTACCAGGCAATGGCACACCTACCAATTGATTAGAGGATGTATTTCTAAAATAGGTGGAGGATAATAGCAATTTATTGTTCCATAACCCGATATCCAAGGCAAGGTCGAATTTCCTGTTTTTCTCCCATGCAAATAAAGGATTGAACAATCTAGTGGGTGTCAGCCCAACTGTACCATCGTAAATGGTATTTGAAACGCTATACGTATCAAAATACTGATAATCTCCTATTTGGTCATTGCCGGTTATGCCATAACTAGCTCTTAGTTTTCCCAAAGACAATGATGGAATCGCCTTATGAAGACTTTCTTCTTCCGAAAAAACCCAGGCTGCACCGATCGCCCCAAAATTAGCGTATCTTTTCCCTGGTCCAAAACGACTTGAACCATCTCTCCTACCCGTAACGTTGATAATATACTTATCCTCCCAGTTATAATTAAGCCTTCCGAAGAATGCCTGATAGCGATATTGATTTTTCTTTTCGTCTAGGATAAAAACATTGGAAGCCGCACTAAGGTTGTATATTAGATTATTATTTGTAAATCCAGAGCCAAGCAATGAAAATTGCTCACTATTTTGCTCCTGAAAAGTAAATCCGAAAATGGTTTTAAAAGTACCTTCTCCAATATTAAATTGATAATTGAATTGAGGCTCTATTATCCAAGAACGTCTTTTCCCTTCATTTGTAAAAATATTTGAATTCGCACTCGTTAATCCAAAAGCAGGATTGTAAATGGTATGTGGGTTTGTTTTCTCTTCATCAATTCGGATATCGGTATAACCGAATCGTGAACTAATTTTAAAATCTCGAAAAAGTTCATAAGATAACGTCGCGTTACTAATTAAACTTACAATTCCGTTGGAATACGAGCCATTGAGTTGGGCCAACGGATTGGTCCATGTGCTATTTTCCCAATTTAGATTACCAGATTCGTCGTACAATTCAGGTGCGTTCGGTGCAAGTGAACGTGCTGATCTAGACAAATCAGACCCTGGCTGATTGTTCTTCTCAGAAGCATAGTTGGCCGTAAAGTTTATGTGAAATTTGTCATCCGATGAGGAATGATTTATCGATGCCAAAACGGTTCCTCTCTTATAGTTAAAGTCTTTGGGAAATACGGTGGATTCTTTTCCATAAGTTCCGATTATATTAAAATGTGTTCGCTCACTTCCTCCTGCAACGGCACCTTGATAGTTTTCAATATATGCCGTCCCTCCTAGCAGTTCATCTTGCCAATCAACATCTCTTGTTGCATCCCAAGTCCCATTTACATCATAAGCATAAAAAGGAAATCCGGTAATACCATCATTTTGAAATGCCCCTCGACGCATTTCAAGATATTGTTCCGTATTCATAAGCTTCATTTTTCTTGAAATGTTAGCGAATCCAGCATTTACATTTACATTTACATTTACAGAAAAGGTAGTTTTATCATTGGTATTATTTTTGGTTGTAATTAAGACAACACCATTGGCTCCTCTAGAGCCATAAATTGCGGTTGCATCGGCATCCTTGAGAACTTCAATAGAGGCTATAGATGAAGGGGGCAGGGCATTTAATGGGCTAATGAGTGCCCCTGGCATTATAGACCCCGAACTACCATTATAGCTTAGTGACCCCGAGTCGTAAGGTACTCCGTCGACAATATAAAGTGGCTCATTACCAGCAGCAATACTGTTTTGACCTCTTATTCGTACCTGAAAACCTCCGCCAGCTGTACCTGTGGATTGGGTAATATGTACTCCCGTTAATCGCCCTTGAAGTGCCTCCAAAGGATTATTGACTGGCTGTTTTTCAATTTCGGCCGAACTGATACGTGCTATACTCCCTGTTTTGGTTTTGTCGGTAGTTTTATAATAGCCCGCATTGATGGAGACTTCCTGAAGTTGTGTACTTTCAGAATATAATATTACATCAATTTTTGACCTGTTATTTATGGGTTCTTCGACCGTACCGTATCCAATAAATGAATAGATAAGAGTTTCCGATCCAATTACCTGAACACTGTAATTTCCATCAAAATCAGAGGTTGTACCTCTTGACGATCCTTTTATCCGAATGGTAACACCTGCAAGAGGACCATTATCGTCCGTAATTTTTCCTGTTACACGGTATGAATTCTGCGTGTGAACGGTATTTATTGTTCCTATTATAATAAGAATAGGCAAAAAAAGCCTTCCCCACTGGAGAAACCGTAGGTTATTTTTCATAATTTAGTATTGATTTAGTGAAACTTTATTTTATTAGATTATGAGCCTTCTCTAACAAGCTACAACGAGGTGGAGAAGGTTTTTTTTAGTATTTATTCATTGGCAGTATTTTTAGTTAGTAATGTTCAATTGAAATTAATTCACTCCCCTCCTATCATGAATCTTTCTTACCCAAATTGGATAGATAGACTCAAAGGTTTGAGGGTAATAAATGCTTATTAGGCTTTTAAACTTGGTGTGTCCAGATACAACTAGAAATAAGTGATTCGTAGATTATGGGATAAAAAGTGGAAACAACATCTGGAAAAAGTATAGCGTGAATCCCATAACAAAATGTCTATAATAGGGTTCTTTGGTTTTTTAATAAAGAGAATATCGAATAAGTTAATTTCAGACCTATACTTCTTACATCCGCATTTAAAATGGGATGATTGCAAATTGGCTATAGTATTTGGAACAATTAAACTTAACAATCTCTTTTCTATTAAAGTTCGATTTGATGATTGCGATACTTTAAATAAAAATGAAAACTAGTGCTAAGAATTGTTGAATAATACAGCCAAAAAAAGGCGTAGAACTCAACTTACCTGAAAAGAGGTACTGGTATACCGTGCACCGATAAGAGAGCCCACGCCCGGGTCGTGAGCCAATCTACTTATCATCTCAAGTGCAAAAATTACCAGTTTTCTTTTCAGAGACTCAAAGCGATAGCTTCTATATTTTATATACGAAGAATCGCAAATATATGTATTCAGAAACAAATATAGCAAAAAAATTCAATTAGGGGTTTTTAAACCCATGTTTTTTAATAAAAATCTAAAGAGATTGTTCGCAAAGATTTATTATAATGGATTTAGAATACAAAAAAGAAGATTTTTTGCTTTTAGTTGGAACACAGATTGAAAAAATAAGAAAGGAAAAAAACTTAAGTTACGGAAAGATAGCCAAAGGATGCAATATAGATAGTAGTGATATCAGTAAGATAGCAAAAGGTCAGGTAAATATAATGTTATCATCGGTACTTGAACTATCAAAGGGATTGAATATTCACCCTAAAGAGTTATTTGATTTTGAATTGGAGAAAGAATAGTAAGTGCTAATTTTAGGATATTCTTACTTGAAAATTGATTTTACCTCACTATGAATTTTTAAAAAATTAGCATCAAAATCAGTGTCGTTTATTTTTTTAATCGTTGGTAATCCTAACTTTATGCTAGGAGTTTTAAACCTTAATCTCTTATCCTTACCATCGGCGAATACAATAAATTCTCCTTGCCTTAATCTGTAAAAAGCATCAGCCCTTGTTTTGGCGACTTCCTTTTCCCCATGTGTTACCCGAGTATCAAAATTTAGGTTATACCCCTTATTGATACTTCTTGTTTCTTTTTTTACTATCTCAAAGAAACGTTCATAATATTTTGCAGTATCTGGGTCGTTGGCCTTTCCAAAAAACTGATAAGACAGGTTGCTTAAAATAGCTCGACTTGCCCTATCCCCGTACATCATATCGTTCTGTATCTTATCCTGCAAAACATAGAGCGTCACAATATCATAACCTCTTAAGGTTGCCGGAATACGGTGCATGTTTAATAGGCGAATGGTTGAAGCTTCTTCCAACAGCACAAAAGAGGGATTTTGACCTCTCTCGCTCATTTGTTTCGTAATCGTGTGCATGATGGTGGCGATAACCGGGGACAAGGAAGCTTCTTTTTTAGGATTGTTGACTATGGAAATGACCGCCGGGTTTTGGGGATTGTTGACATCTAATGGAATATCATCGGCAGAAAGCACCATAAATATCTTTTTGGTACTTATTTTTTTGAAGGCATTGGCCAATGTGCTTTTAACCCCTGCCGTTTGCCTGTCCGACCCTACCCCGCTTATAAAAGCATCTGCCATGGCTTTTGCCGTTAAATCCGCTTCGAGAAAGGCAATGAGTGCTTTCGTTTCCAAATGTTGGTACAGGGCTATTAAATGTGGAATGGTACAGTAATCCTCATAGTCCGTTTTAAGCCTCCATATCAAACCGCCTATCAAACCTTCCACAGCATCTTTAAAAAATCGAGAGGTACTGTTATTATCCGATTCTTTCAATTCCAAAAGGTTCTCCAACAGCACCCTTGAGATTTCATAGACACTTTCTTCATCCGGCAAATACCTAGGGGCAATGGGGTTGACCCTATCGTAAATAGGGTCAAAAGAAACAATGTAAAAATTGTTACTGCTTTTTTTGAATATGGGATATGCCATTTCGGTAATTTCAAAATCTTTGTAATCATGCATAACACCGCAAAAGGCGTTTTTACCAAAATGTTGCAAAAAATTATAGACCACACTTTCAGTTTTACCACTGCCCGCTGCCCCAATAATAGAGACTCCCCTACGGATGTTTTCCAATACATAACGGGAACCTTTTGTATTGAGTACTACTTTATATTTTTTATTTTTTTTGTTAGAGGTATCATCTTTCGAAAAAAAAACATATAACAATATATTTAAGAACAGGAAGGGGATGGTTATATACATGAGTATCTTTAAAAAAGACGGTATTTCTAGAACGAAATACCCAATAATCGATAAACCTATTAAACACAAGCACATTAGAAAAAAACCATAACGTACATATCTTACAATAAGATAAGAGATACTGCATAGTAATGCGACATAAAAAATCAAACTGTTTATTTCATCCATAGCAATCTTCTATTAAAAGTTAGTATTAAATCCCTATTGAGCCAGAGTTGATTGCTTTTCCCATTCCTTTTTTGAGTTTCATAAATGCTTTATATGCCAATTGCACCTTATTGGTAGGGATATTGGGAACGTTTATTCCAGTCTTATGGAGCAATGTCAAGGCCATTTGTCTTTCCGTTGTTGGTAAGCCCACAAGTGTTGCAAAAAATTGTTTTGGATCTTTGATAAACATGATTTTTGCCCAGTAGCTTTCAACAAAATTTCGATTGTAGCCAAATATGGAATCAAACTTTTTTTCGGAGGCTTTATAAAATTTTTCCCTGTGAAAGCCCTGTTTCACTTTTTTGCCGTTTAAGATGGTTTCAGATTCTTTGTATTTTGATCCGGGAGACAGACTAAATGAATTGGTACTGTCTTTTCTACTGACAATAATATGGATATGGCTCTGGAACCCCTCTTTTTGCATCCCTCTGACGATACGTTTGCCTTGCTGTTGGTGAGGGGCTTCTTTCTCCAATTTGGCAATTTTTCTTTTGAGTTTTTTGATGTTCCCTGTTGAAGTGCCATCTTGTATATCTCTAATTTCGTTTTTGAGCTGGAGTATTTTTGTGGCATACGGTTGGTTTTCCTGTATCTTTTTGTCCGTTCCCTTATAGGTACGTTCGTGTTCCAGTTTGGCATAATATTTAATATCGTCAACAGTAACTTTCTGGTCCCTATAAAAAGCATCGGCATAGTCCTTCATGATTTCCCTAACATACTTACGGAGTTTTTCGGGATTGTTATTGATGTGCTTTAATTCCCTTGGACTAGGACTGACCACCAAAGAATAGAATTTAGGATCCTTTTTGGAAAGCTTAGCGGTATTGCCGTCAATTTCTGAAATTACTTCTTCCGGGCTTACCTTATCGTTATACTGGTCAAAAAAATGTTCCTGGAGTTCCATACTTTTATCTTCATTTTCCTTTTCCAAATAATTGACGAAATCAGAAACACTTCCCTTATAGTTCATGCCCGATTGTTGTTTGGTAATGGCGATATACATTCTTTATAAATTTTTTAAGGTTCTTTTCAGTTTTACA
>NZ_JAXKVV010000030.1:0-39107 GCF_034296135.1 Aureibaculum koreense | reverse complement strand
ACAAGATAAAATTACTGAGATGGTAAACCAACTAACTCCTGAACTTATAAAATCTATCACCAGTTATCAATTATACACTAAAACATTTTTTGAGTATTTTTAAATCAGAAATGGTATTATTGGGAGAAAAAGACTATAAAAATCTTTGGAATTTAAGTTTAGATTTAAGTAAATATGCTATTGCTGTTGCTTTTATTTTAGCAATAATTTGTTTTATATTTTACATTCCCATTGGTAACGCTTTTTCTAATGACAGTGAGGTTTTGGAATCATTTTATGCTATTTTTTGGATTGTGCTATTGATGCAACCTTTAAATGCCCTTGCTTTTGTATTTGACGGCTTATTTAAAGGATTGGCAGAAGCGGTAACGTTAAGAAATACGTTAATAGTCGCCACTTTTTTAGGATTTATTCCCGTATTGTTAATTGGCGATTACTTCGGATTAAAACTCTATGCCATTTGGATAGCCTTTACCGTTTGGATGTTTTTACGGATGATTATTTTGGTGGTTGTTTTCAGGAGGAAGTATTTGGTGGAGTGATTCTCACTCCAACGGAATTTTTTCCAAACTGTTCCAGCTTATCAAATTACCATTTGGCAATTTGTCGTTTTCATCGCCGTTGTAAATCAGGTAATTGTCCTTTTTATCGCTTCCGGATAGTTTGTTCCAGTAAATCAAGTGTTTAAAGTATTCTTTGGTATAGGTTTTACTCGATTTTATTTCAATGGGTATTAATTTATTTGCTGTTTCTATTAGGCAATCTATTTCTTTTCCGTGCTTATCTCGCCAATAGTATAGATTAGAGGGTTCTGCATTGTTGAATTTTGATTTTAAAAGTTCGTTTACTATAAAATTTTCGAATAAATTGCCTCTTAGATGGTGGAGATCCAATTGGACTGCTGACTTAATTCTCAACAAATTACAAGCCAATCCCGTATCGTAAAAATACATTTTTGGACTTTTTACCAATCGTTTGTTAAAATTTTTATGATGTGGTTGTAATAAATGAACAATGTAACTGGCTTCTAAAATTGATATCCAACTTTTAGCGGTGTTTATAGTAATGCCAGTATCCGATGCTAACGAATTCATATTTAAAATCTGACCGATCCGTCCCGCACACAATTGTACAAATCGCCTAAATGTATCCAAATCGCCAATATTTTTAATGGTTCTAACATCTCTTTCAACATAAGTTTGAATATAATCTGAATAAAAAATATCCGGCGGAATGCTATTGTTATAGAGCCTTGGATAAGAACCTTTGAAAATATAATCTAAACTGTTTTTAATTTTATATTTTGTCTTTTTAAGTTCCGCTAACGATAGTGGTAACAGTTTTAAAATAGCTGTTCTACCGGCCAAGGTTTGACTTATATTTTCTAACAATAAAAAATTCTGCGAGCCTGATAAAATAAATTTGATGTCCTTATTTTCATCAACAATACCTTGCAAATAAGAAAACAGTTCTGGTGTATTCTGTATTTCGTCAAAAATGGCACCATTGGGATATCTATCCAAAAAGCCTCTAGGATCTTCCAGTACTCTGTTTTTTATATCTGGTGCTTCTAGCAGAACGTAGGGCAAATCAGAAAACACACTTTTTATTAAAGTCGTTTTACCCGACTGTCTGGGACCAGTAATCGTTGTTATTGGATAATAAGTAGAAATTTCTACTAATTTTTTATGTATATCTCTCGCTATCATTACACAAATATAACACAAATACTGGACAAAATTGCAATCAAATTGCAATTTTGTCCAGTATTTGTGTATCTATAATCTTGATTTAAGTAAGCAAATCATTATAAATAAGACTAGCGGCCTTGGCACTTGCACCTTTGCCACCTAATTTTTTTTCAAGTTCGTAATAGTCAAGAAAGAGTTTTTCTCTGTGTTTGTTGTCTAAAATTTTGGAGAGTTCTTTTTCTAATTTTTTAGTGTTAAAATCATTCTGAATAAGCTCTGTTACCACTTCACGATCCATGATTAGATTGACAAGTGAAATAAACTTTAAGGTAATAATCCGTTTTGCAATTTGGTAGGAAATATTACCCGCTTTATAACATACCACTTGCGGCACTTTAAACAAAGCGGTTTCTAATGTTGCCGTACCAGAAGTTACTAAAGCGGCATACGAAACAGAAAGTAAATCGTAGGTTTTATTATCTATAAACTTGACGTTCGTGTCTTTAATAAAGGGCTTATAAAATTCAAAATCTTGGCTCGGTGCTCCTGCAATAACAAACTGATAATCTTTAAATTTATCAACCACTTTAAGCATAACTGAAAGCATCTTTGTAATTTCTTGTTTACGACTTCCAGGCAATAAAGCGACGATAGGTTTTTCGTTTAAATCATGTTTTTTTCTAAATGCTTTTTCACTTACTTGGTTTCTGTCTGCAATGGCATCAATCAAGGGGTGTCCAACAAAGTTAACCTTGTAATTGTGTTTTTGGTAAAATGCTTCCTCAAAAGGAAGGATGACGTACATATTGTCAATATCGCGTTTTATAGCTTCAACACGACCTGCCCTAGATGCCCAAACTTGAGGTGATATATAATAGTTGGTTTTAAAACCTTCTTTTTTAGCCCATTTAGCAATACGTAAATTGAATCCTGAATTATCTACAAAAATAATACAATCAGGTTGGTATTCGGCAATATCTTTTTTACAGAAAGATATAAAACCCAGCACTTTACGCAGATTGGTAATTACCTCGGCAAAACCCATAAAAGCCCTGTCTTTATAATGAACAACCAAAATACCGCCAACGGCTTGCATCAAATCACCGCCCCAAAACCTAAACTCTGCATTTGCATCTTTTTTTTGCAATGCCTTCATTAGGTTTGAAGCATGTAAATCGCCCGAAGCTTCTCCTGCAATGATGTAGTATTTCACTTGATATGTTTTATTATAATATAGCGTTTGTTCGAGTGATTTTCGATAGAAAATTTTATCGAGAACTTAGCTTTAAAACCCATAAAATTTGATTCTCGATACTAATTTCGCAGATTTCATCGGCAAAATTCACTCGAATTGACAAATTTTATTACGACCTTGATAACTGATGTTAAAGCATCTTCAAATTGTTAACCTCTTGTTGCGTTAAATGTCTCCAGTGCCCTCTTGGTAGGTTTTTCTTAGTCATTCCCGCAAAAATAACACGGTCTAATTTAATTACTTTATACCCAAAATGCTCAAATATTTTTCTCACTATTCTGTTTCTTCCGGAATGGATTTCAATTCCAATTTCTGTTTTTGATTCATTTTCTATATACGAAATAGCATCTACAAAAACCATTTTACCATCTAACACAAAATTTTCAGAAATTTTCTGCAAATCGCTCATGGCTAGTTTTTTATCTAACGAAGCATGGTATAATTTCTTCACATTATGTTTAGGGTGCGTGAGTTTTTTTGCCATTTCACCATCATTGGTAAACAACAATAAACCTGTTGTATTCCTATCTAATCTACCAACGGGATAAATACGTTCTTTTGTAGCTCTACCAACTAGTTCCATTACCGTATGTCTTCTTCTTTCATCATCCATTGTGGTGATGTAATTTTTAGGTTTATTCAGTAAAACATAGCGTTTAGGTTCGGGATTAATGGCAACATCATCAAAACGAACATCGTCAGTTGGTTTTACTTTATAGCCCATTTCGGTAATTACTTTTCCGTTAACAGTTGCACTACCTGCCTTAATAAACACATCCGCCTCTCTACGTGAGCAAATGCCGGAATTCGCAATGTATTTATTCAATCTAATTTCAGTAGGTTCTTCTAGACGTTGCTTTGGTGTACTTTTTCGTATGTCCTTCCGGTAAGGGTTTGGTTTGCTCTTAGCACCAAATTTTTTGTTTTTATCGAAAGATTTTTTAACTGTTGCAGATTTCTTTTTTGAATCTGAATTTGAAGAAGACGCTTTGGCGTGTCGTCCTCTCGACGAGTTTTGTTTTGCCATTATTTTAATTTTATACTTCTAATGTTTAGAAGTTTGATTAACACACTTTCGTTAAAACTTTGGCGTGCGAGGTGCAAAATTAATACATTTAATAATGTTAAACTATTCTTTAATATCAATTATTTGCTGCCGTTCTCTATTTACAATAAGTTTTGTAACATCAGGTCTTGAATAGTGCCCAACAGGATCAAAGTTTTGTCGTTCTTCTAACACACGGTTAAAGTCTAACGTTTCTATGAGCAAACCCTCTTTATGTAAAATAGGTTCTAATATCCATTCTCCATCCGGTCCAGCAATACATGAACCTCCGTTGGCCAAAATTTTCGGAGCGTTCTCTAGAATTTTTTCTAAATGTGGAGTGTTTTTAGGAAAATCTTCTCTAGTCATTAAGCTGGATACAGAAATCACATAAGAACGAGACTCTCTTGCAATAAACTTAGTAATGTCTTTTGTATTATGATCACTCCCTGGCCATACGGCAATATGCAAATCTTCACCCATTCCGTACAAAGCCGTTCGTGGTAAAGGCATCCAATTCTCCCAACAATTTAATCCTCCCACAGTAAACTTATTGATTGGATGTACCCGTAAGCCATTTCCATCACCTGGAGCCCAAGTTAAACGTTCATCATAGGTAGGTTGTAATTTTCTGTGAACTGATTTTATTTCCCCATTTTGATTGATATAAACCAACGAACAATACAAGCTATGTCCACCTCTATTCTTTGCCCTTTCAATAATGCCCAAATAAATGGCAATGTTGTTTTCTTTAGCAATATTACAGATAATATTTAATTCACCTGCTTCAATTTGAATTGAATTATTGGCATAATGGGCATGCAATTCCTTATTAACTTTTGTGTTCCATTCAGCTCCACCGGTTAATGCCAACCAAAAGGGATAGCCAGGTAATAAAGCCTCTCCAAAAACAATCAATTCACAACCTTGATTAGCAGCACCTTGTATGGTAGCAACTATTTTTTCAATGGTTTTATCCTTATTTAACCATATAGGAGATATTTGAGCCAAAGCGACTTTTAATAATGATGAGCTCATAACAATCTTTTTAGGATTACGGAAGTATCAATAAACGCTAAACTAAATACGCCAGCAATAATTAACAGTTTAAGTATAGTATGTAAAAGCATATAGTTCTTTTTGGTATTTGATTGCCATAACAGCATTAGAAACACCAATAACACCAAAGCGGTAAAATAAAAATAGTACTTCATTAATCCTATTTCGGGATATTTCAACAGAAAATAAATTGGGGGTATAGTCAAAAAAATGATTAATGTAATTAGCATTTTGGTGAATCTTTCACCATATTTTATTGGTAAGGTCATATAATTTGAAACTATATCTCCCTGCATGGTTTCCAAATCTTTAATAAGCTCCCTAATCAATAAAACAAAAAATAGAAAACAAGCATGTGTAAAAATAATGGCAGAAAAGTTTCTATAATATACGAAAATGACAAAAAAAGGCAATAAGGCCAGAACGGAAGCAGAGAAAAGTTTTACCAACGGATAGTGCCTTAATTTATGTGAATATAGCCATATTAAAAATATATACACCGCAAAAAATACAGCCGCTTTCCATGATACTAAAAAGGCAAAAAGAAAACCTAAAAAATTCAATGTAAAGTAAATGTATAATTTGGTTTGCTGTGTTACAATACTGTCCAATTTAGTTTTTTGAGGTTTGTTGATTCTGTCTTTATCAACATCGTAAAAATTATTGATAATATAACCCGAAGCGATTACACATATTGTCGCTAAAACTATTAAATACAAATCTAGATCGAGCAAAACACCGCGTAACGATTTTTCTGGGGCAAAAATAAAGATGGAAGCTAAATACTGAGCAATTACAATAATAACAATATTGTAGCCTCTGACTACTGATAGTAAACTGAAAAATTTATAATAAAAAGGATATTTTTTTGGTTTTTTTGGAGTGTTTTCTTCTGCGGCTTTAAGTAAGTCCATAAGCCATAATTAAAATCTATAAACCAATTCTAATTTGTATTTTTTTAAAATTTCTTGTGCTTTGGCATAATCTTGCGTAAAGCCTAAAATATAACCACCACCACCAGAGCCACATAATTTTAGATAGTAGGCATTTGTATCAATTCCTTGTTGCCAAAGGTTGTGAAATGCCTTGGGAATCATAGGTTTAAAATTTGCCAATACAACTTTGGAAAGCTGTTTTACATTGCCAAAAAGCGATTTTGCATTACCATGCAAAAAATCATCTATACAAGCATCGGTATATTTGGCAAAGTCTTCATTGATCATTTTTCTAAAACCTTCGTTTTTCATTTTGTTCATAAATAGACTGACCATTGGTTCGGTTTCGCCAATTTGTTCTGAATCCAATAAAAATACGGCTCCTTTCCCTTCTTTTTGAGATGGAATTCCCGTTGGTTCCAAATTATCTTTGGAATTAATGAGAATAGGTAAACTTAAATAACTATTTAAAGGGTCCAAACCAGAGCTTTTACCGTGAAAAAAAGACTCCATCAATGAAAAAATGCCCTTAAGTTTTAACAATTTATCTCTGGTTAAGTTTTCCAGCACCGTAATTCTGTCGTCGGCATATTTGTCGTAAATAGCCGCAACCAAGGCACCAGAACTTCCTACTCCATATCCTTGTGGGATACTGGAATCGAAATACATACCATTGTCAATATCGCGTTTTAACTCTTCTAATCTAAAATGTACAACACCCTTATCAATAGTAGTTAAATATTGATAGAATTTGAAGAGATTTTCATTGGAATTTTTCGCAATATCCGTTAATTTACTTGATAACTTTAATGCTCCTTGAAAAGAGTTGTAAGGTATAGCCAACCCTTTGGAATCTTTAATTATTCCATATTCGCCGAAGAGTAAAATTTTAGCGTAAAATAAAGGTCCTTTCATCGGTTAATTCTTATTGCTTTTAGTGGTCAGATGGAATATCTAAATTATTGTAAATTTTAATATTACAATGATATGTTAATAGATATTTCATCAGTTTGGGTTTTGTATCATAACAAATTCCTTGCAAATATAATATAATCTAACAAGAATAATACAACTATAGTCTTTATTTGCCTGACGACCTAACACTTTTTGTAAAGCCACTAATTCACTAATTTTTAAAATCTAAAGATTTTTATTCGTGTTAATTAATGAGTGTCTCATACTATTTTGTAATTCGTGAATTCGTGGCAATAAAATACTCTAACATAAAACACTGGTTGCCATTTGTTAAACGCCCTGGTTAACATTTTATTTTAATTTTCAACCATACCATCATAATAATAAACTTGCCAAATTCCTGTTTTTTTACCGTTGGTATATTTACCCTCGGCTTTTAGCTTGCCATTGTCGTAATACTCTTTCCATTCGCCAATCCTTCCTCCCGATTTATAAATTCCTTCTTCGGCCTTTTGGGCATTTTCGTGATAGGCGACATATTCCCCATCGATTTTTCCATCGGTATAGGAATATTCGCTTCTTAACGGTCCGCTATCAAAGTAGTTTTTACGCACACCATGTGGCACATTGTTTTTATAATGTACGGTTTGCATCATTTTTCCATTGGGATGGTACCAGGTAACTTTTCCATCATAAAATTCCTCATTTTCTTTTAAGGTTAGGGCTTCCATTTGCAGGGTGCCATCAATATAATAATCTTTCCACAGGTACCCTTTGTCTTTTTTATCGGGTGCTGGCCTGTAATATGAGGCATGGGCACGTTCGGTCTCTCCCCAGTTGGCATCGTACCACAGGGTGTCTTTTTGGGCTAATAATGAGCTAGAAATAAGTATTGCAACGAGGCAAAGTAGTGTAGTTAAATTTTTCATGACTAAAGATTTTAATTAATATTAAGCAACAAAAACCTATATTCCGTCTGCGACAGACTAAAATTATTATTGGTTCTGTTTCTCTAGTCTAAATTTATTATGTCCTTACATTTAATCAATTTCGTTTTGTCAATACAACTGACATAAAAGGTTGAATCTTTTAATTAATGTCGATTTGCTTTGCACCAGAACCGACCCTATCACAAATATAGTGATTATTTTGACAAAATTGAAGTAATTCGCTTACAATAAATTGGTTGACGATTTCTTTTTCCTTTTCGGGAAATAAAACATGAACATTGGCTCCAGCATCCAAGGTAAAGCAAATATTCGAGTCTGTTTTTGACCTAAACGCCCAAATTTTATTGATAATCTCCAACGTATTGGGCTTCATCAAAATAAAGTAAGGATGGCTGGTCATCATCATGGAATGAAGCGTAAGTGCCTCACTTTCAACAATATTTATAAACGACTTTATATCCCCAATTTTAAGAGCTTCCGAAATTTTAACCATATTTTCATTGGCTTGAACAAAGCGTTGTTGAGCATAAGGGTGATTGTTCATTAAATTGTGCCCAACAGTGCTGGAAACCTGTTTTTCGCCTTTATCAACCAATAAAATCGTATCTTGGTAGTTTTTAAAATTGTCATGAACAGGTTGTGAGAATTTAACTCCAAAATAATCAGAACTGTTCTCAATTTTATCATGCTTTCCCCAAACTACGATGGGACCTTCAATACTTCTGGCAGCACTTCCAGAGCCTAAACGAGCTAAAAAAGACGCTTTTTTGTAAAATAATTCGTCCGACATTGATGGATTCAACGCTTTTTCCATACTCATAATGCACAAAGCTAAAGCAGCCATGCCACTTGCCGATGAAGCGATACCGCTACTGTGCGGAAAGGAATTATGGGTTTTGATTACAAAATCATAATCAGAAATAAAAGGAACTAGTTTGCCAATTCTTATTATAAATTGACCTATTTTCCCGCTAAATTCAGGTTTTTTTTCTCCGTCTAAAAAAACATCAAACATAAATTCTTTTCTGGTAACTGTTTGCTCAAAACCGTTGTCACCGTCAGGTTTGGAAACTTCAACAGGTTTTTCCCTCTTTTTAAACTCCAACGTTGTTTGTGTAAAACAAGCATCTAATGTGAAACTGATAGAAGGATTTTCTGGTACCTGATCTTTACGTTTACCCCAATATTTTACTAAGGCAATATTACTTGGTGCTTTCCAAGTGAAAGAACCGTCTTCTAGTATTTTCGATTGTGTTGGTTGGTAAATAAGGTCGTTTAGTTCCAAAATTCAGATTTTATGCAAAGATAATTGTTAGCTAACAAGTTTTCTAGTTTTTTTAGACTTATTCAAAGAAACAAAGGTAATACCGATAATTACGATTACTGCTCCAATTAGTTGCAATAAAGTTAATCTTTCATCTAAAAAAATATACGCCAAAATTATAGTAGAAATTGGGCCAATACTTCCAATAATTGAAAAATTGGAAGCTCCAATTTTTTTAATGGCCAATGAAACCAAAAAAGAAGGAATTAAAGTTGACAGAACCGCCATCATTAATCCTAAAACATAAACTTGATAGGTATAATCGAAAATACTCGTTCTATCGACAATTAAGTAATGTATTATTACACAAATTGACGAAACAATCATGGCATAAGATGTAAACCGTAAAACCCCAAATTTAGGAATTAGCCATCCACTTCCAACCAAATACGAAGCATAAGTCAAGGCACTTAGAAAGATCAGGAATCCACCAAGTAAAACATGGTCGCCGTTGTATTGTAACTCTCCGCTAAAAGTAACAATTACACCAAAATAGGTAATCAAGATGGCGACAATCTGTTTGGCGGAAATCTTCTCTTTTAAAAAGATTCTCCCAATGACAAGTACTAAAGTTGGATAAATAAAAAGTATTATCCTTTCTAAACCTGCTTTGATGTACTGAAGGCCTAAAAAATCAAAATAACTTGCCAAATAATACCCTATAAAACCAAAAAATATAAGCCAAATGTAATCTTGTCTTTTGATTTTCTCAGGCGACGGCGATTTAAGAAAATATAAAATCGTCAAATAAAAAGGAAGCGAAAAAAGCATTCTAAACAAAAGTAAATGTAGCGAACTCACATTATATTGATACGCCAACTTAACCATAATGGCCTTAGCGGAAAATAAAACGATACCGACCACAGCAATGAGTACAGCCGAATTCTTTAGTTTGGAAAATTGCATGGGCAAATGTATTGTAATACATATGTTAGGCTGTTATCAATTAGTATAAAATTACGATGCTCAAACAGAAATTAAATATTTTCCAGTTTTTTTAGGACCTCATTTTTATATGTTCTGCTAATTGGAATTGCTTTATTGTTGATTTCCACAAATTCATTGGTAAATAATTCTATCTTATCAATTGAAATTATAAAGGAACGATGGATTCTTAAGAATTGATTTTGAGGTAATTTTGCTTCAATATTGCTTATTGTTTCTCGGGTAGTTATGGTTTTATCAAGTAAATGGATTTGAATATAATCGCTTAGGCTTTCTATATAATTTATTTCTGAAAGATTAATCTTTACCATTTTTCTATCGGCACGCACGAAGATAAAATCGTTTTTTTCATGGATTTCGATTTTTGGCTCAGATTTAATTTCAACATTTTCATTTGTGAATTTATTGATGGCTTGCAAAAGGCGTTCAAAAGAAATGGGTTTTAGCAAATAATCTACGGCTTGCAGATCAAATCCATCAATGGCATATTCTCGGTAAGCAGTGGTAAAAATTACTTTTATGTTTTTATTGATAGATTTTGCAAAGGCCAATCCTGAGATTTCGGGCATATTAATGTCTAAAAAGACTAAATCTATTTTTTCCGAACTTGTCGTGTTAAAGGCCTCTGTCGCATTTTTACATAATTTGGAAACTTTTATCATGTCAATTTTTTGCAAATGCGTTGCTAAAATTTCGCGAGCAATATGTTCATCATCCACTATAATGCAGTTAATTATTTTAGTCACTTAGGTTTCCTTTTAAGTTTAATATAGTTAGGTTTACATTATACCAATTCTCTTTTTCAGTAATAATTAAGGTATAATTATCAAGATACAAAATATCTAATCTTTTCTTTATGTTTTTAAGTCCAATACCTGCGTTTTCTTGTTTCGTTTTATCCTGCAAAGCGGTATTTTTTATAGCGAAATTAAGTGTGTCATTTGAAAAATTAATTACAATCTTAATTTGTAAAAATCCGTTAATTAAACTGCCATGTTTAAAAGCGTTTTCCACAAAAGGAATAAGAATCATTGGTGCAATTTGAATTTTATTGGGAATTTTATCTGCTACGAAAACAACTTTCATCGTATCTTGAAACCTGATTTTTTCAAGTTCAATATATTCCTCAATATGCGAAACTTCTTTTTGTAAACTCACTTTAGGTTTACTAACTTGGTATAAAATATAATCCAATAAATTGGACAGTTTTAGAATAATTCCAGGAGTGTCTTTGGACTGTTTTAAGGCAAAACCGTAAATAGTATTTAATGTATTGAATAAAAAATGTGGATGAATTTGCTTTTTTAAATATTGTAGTTCCTGATTTTTAATCTGCAATTGGGTTTCCAAAATTTTATTTTCCAATGCCTTGTTTTTAGAAATTGTTTTGAAATTATGATTCAATAAACTAATAAAACTAAAAATAGCAACCACTAGATAAACCAATATTAAAATAAACACAAAATTCCTGCTCATCGGTGGCATATTTTTAATTTCCATATTGGAGAGGAAAATAAAACTTCCGTAAATTGCTACAAGTATTAAACACGTAGAAAAAACGGATGTATAAATACTATAAATTATAAAAAGGATGTACTTTTTTGTTAGGAGATATTTAGGAATTAAATAATACACCATAAAATAGGTAGTAATCATAGTTATTGGCAACAAAAAACTTGAGAACCAAGTGACATACCTTGAGTTGTTAGAATTGTAACTAAAAAAATAGACAAAGAAAAACCATACGCCAATCCAGAGTAAGAAATGTAGGGCTACAAATTTGCTTTTATTTAAAAGTTGTAAATTCACTATCGCAAGTTGCTCAATTTATTTCAAAATGTACAATTTCATAGATGAAATACCTATTTAGACTTGTTTTTTACACAAAAAAGTACCAAAGTGGACTAAACGGGTTAATTATCTTCCTTATTCGTTGTTCTGTCGCAATTTTAGCAATGCGGATAGTATTCTTAATAGATTTGATTATTATTAATCTAAAAATTTAACTATTATGTCAACATTTTTTGAAAAACTTTATCAAGTAGAGTCATTATTTACTTTCCCACTTTTATTAATACTAATTTTAGTAATAGGATTAATTATTAAAGGTTTTCTTAAAAAAGAATCTTTAGATAAAACAATTATTTTGATAAGCTCAATTTCTTTATTTGCATTAGTTTGGGGCTTTTTTACCTTGATGGTTGGTCTGATTGGAGCATTTGAATCTATTCAAATGGCAAACGAAGTTTCGGCTGGAGTTATAGCAGGTGGACTTCAGTATGGTCTCTTAACTCCTGTTTTTGGCTCTATTATATTTTTAATTGGTAGATTGGGAATTATTGTTTTAACTTGCTCGCAAAAAGATAATTAGAAATTTTGAAAGATAGAAATTAATACCTTTGCCCAAAAATCATTTTGAACAGAAAAATAAAACTCATCTGGGATTTTAGAGGCCCTGAAGCCTTACCAACGGCCAAGCATCATGCCATTCATTTAAGGGAATTCGCTGTAAAGGAAAAACTGACTTACCACCAGGTTGATGTAACCGAGTTTTCAGAATATTATTCAATTGCATTTATTGTAGTTGATGAAAAAGATATGCTTACGTATCGCGACGCCTTAAAACCACATAGGGGAGAGGTAGCATAAAAAAATAAATCTCAAATTCCAAAACCCAATTATTGGAATTTGGAATTTGATTTTTGAGTTTTATTTCGCGATTATTCTAAAAGTCAAATTTACCCTTGGTTTAAAAATCTTTTTGGTTGGTGGTAATCTATGTAGCCAATGGGTTTGCGTTTCGTCTTTCATAACCAATAAGCTTCCATGCTCTAGAACTAATGAAACGGTTTCTTTGGATTCTTTGTGTTTAAAAGCAAACTTACGTTCTGCACCAAAACTCAAAGATGCAATGGCACCGTTTTTTTTCAAATCTTTTTCTCCATCACTGTGCCAAGCCATTCCTTCCGATCCGTTGTGGTATAAATTTAACAGGCAAGAATTAAAAGTTTCACCTGTTTCCTGCTCTACTAATTTTTTTAGCTCAAGCAATTCTTTTGTCCATGGCAATGCCAATTTGGTATTGTTGGAATAGGTGTATTCGAAAGGCTTTTCGGCATACCAAGCTACTTTCCGTTTGGTTTCAATACGTTTGCCAAAAATAATAGCGACATCATTTTCCCATTCAATATGCTTTAATAGATTATTGTAGTAATCGTTTGCTTCTTCTTGCTTTAACAACCTACCGTAATAATTTACCGTACCTTCTTTAGGTAAAAGGTTTTTAGTGGGGTCGATAAGATTGTCAAAAAGAAGCATTTTTAGATTATTAATTGTTAAAAGTAAAGATAAATTTTTCAATTAAAATATTAATCGTATATTTGCGATTAACTATGGGTAGAACGTTACAACATATTGAATTTAGTGAAGAGGCTGAAAGTTTAGCAAAATTCGCAAAGGCCTTAGGGCATCCTACACGGTTAATGATTCTTAAATACTTAAGCAATCAAAGTTGTTGCTATACTGGAGATTTGGTAGAAATGTTGCCCCTGGCACAATCTACAATATCGCAACACTTAAAAGAATTGAAAGATGCAGGGTTGATAGAAGGGGAAATAAATCCGCCAAAAATCAAATATTGTATCAATCAAAAAAACTGGAAAAAGGCGACAACACTGTTTTCAACATTATTTAAACTGGATTTTAAATCTATTAAATGTTGTTAACTATCAAAGAATAAAAATTAAAAAAGATATAGATGAATACTAAAAATTTTTTAGAACTATTAGAAGCAAATAAAGGAAAAGAACTTTTGTTTGAATATTAAGAAAACCAATTTGCAGGAGCAAATTACCATTTAACCGAGGTCAAAAATGTAACTTTTGAAACGGTGGATTGTGGTGGTAAAACTAATGATTGGAAAGAAACACATATTCAGTTATGGGAAAGTCCCGCAGAAATGGGTAAAAAAGAATTCATTACCACGGATAAAGCACTTTCAATTTTAAATCGTGTTAATTCCATTAGACCTATATGGATAGAGACTGAGATAAAAGTAGAGTTTGGTAATGCTGATTTCCATACTTCCATACTATCTATTGAGGATGTTGTATTTAAGAATGACAAAGTATTTGTGAGGTTATTCGCAGGCGAAACGGGTTGTAAAGCACCTGAATTATGTGGAGTGCCAGAAAAGGAGCTACAGGTTTCAACAGAATCCTGCTGTGATCCGAAAAGCGGTTGTTGTTAACATTAGAAATATAAGTTATGAATTCAGATCCTAGGCTTTTAGCCGATATAAAAAACGTAATAAAAACATTCAGTGCAAAAAGTATTTCGGATGAGCGTAAAATTATTTTACAATCTTTAATTGATTTTGTTCAAAGTAAAGCAAATACTAAAGAAACAATAAGATTAAACTTTATTTGCACCCATAATTCAAGAAGGAGCCATCTATCTCAAATTTGGGCTCAAACAGCGGCCTCATATTATAATATCGATAATGTATTTTGCTATTCAGGTGGTACTGAAGCTACTGCACTGTTTCCAAAAGTAGCTGAAACGTTGCGAAATACAGGTTTTAAAATTAAGACGTTGTCTGAAGGACAAAACCCCGTTTATGCTATTAAATATTCCGAAAATGAGCATCCGGTAATTGGATTTTCAAAGACTTTCGACGATGCTTTTAATCCAGCTTCAGGTTATGCGGCAATCATGACTTGCTCTCACGCAGATGAGAATTGCCCGTTTATAGCTGGAGCCGAAAAGAGAATTCCGGTTACCTATGAAGATCCTAAAAAATTTGATGGTACATCAGAACAATCTGTAAAATACAACGAAAGAAGTATGCAAATTGCCAATGAATTGTTTTATGTTTTTTCGAAAATAAAGATTGACTCATGAAGACTAAAAAAAAGTTAAGCTTTTTAGACAGTTACCTTACTTTTTGGATTTTTCTGGCAATGCTTTTCGGGGTCGCTATAGGTTATTTTGTGCCCTCATTCCCTGAATTAATTAATTCTCTTAGCAGTGGTACAACAAATATTCCAATAGCCATTGGGCTTATATTAATGATGTACCCACCTTTGGCAAAGGTAAACTATGCCTTGCTTCCCAAAGTTTTTAAGGATGTTAAAGTCTTGTCGATTTCACTTATTTTAAATTGGATTATTGGCCCATTTTTAATGTTCTTTTTGGCCATTACATTTTTGCATGATTATCCTGAATATATGGTTGGTCTGATTTTAATTGGATTAGCACGTTGTATCGCTATGGTTTTGGTTTGGAACGACTTGGCTGAAGGCAGCAGCGAATACGGTGCCGGTTTAGTGGCTTTAAATAGCATTTTTCAGGTTTTTGCCTATAGTTTTTATGCTTGGTTATTTATTACAAAACTGCCACCATTTTTTGGATTTGAGGGTGCTATTGTTGATATTTCAATTGTTACTATTGCCGAAAGTGTAGCCATTTATTTGGGAATCCCTTTTTTATTAGGAATATTGAGCAGACTGATTTTGGTTAAAATGAAAGGCGAAATATGGTATAATACTAAATTTATACCTAAAATATCGCCTTTAACATTAGTAGCTTTATTATTTACAATAGTGGTTATGTTTTCACTTAAGGGTGAATTAATTGTGGAAATTCCAATGGATGTTTTGCTTATTTCAATTCCATTGCTGATTTATTTCGCCATAATGTTCTTAATAGGGTTTTTTATTAGTAAATCAGTGGGTGCTACTTACGATAAGAATGCTGCAATTGCATTTACTGCAGCCGGAAATAATTTTGAATTGGCTATTGCTGTGGCCATAGCCGTATTCGGATTGAATTCAGGGCAGGCTTTTGCTGGGGTTATTGGTCCTTTGGTAGAGGTTCCGGCTTTGATTTTATTGGTAAGGGTAGCTTTTTGGCTTCGAAAAAAGTACTATTTTAAGAATGAAATAATTTAATTATAAAGGCAGAATATACATGGAAATCTTATTATGCTTAAGTAGTATTTGTTTATTGTTTTTTATGGTATTAGCAACTTACGACGGCTTTTACTTACACATCTGGAAATACGAACTTTTTAACCAAAAAGAAAGTATTTTTGAACATAAAACGCATACCATAAGGGCAATTTTATTTCCATTAATTGTTTGGTTTTTATTTTTAGATACCTCTACAATTGGTTTTTGGGTAGGCATAACCTTAGTGCTGCTAGATCTTGTTGTTTTAGGCATAGATGCCCATGTAGAGGGTGACAGCAGAAAATTTATGGGCGGCTTACCACAATGGGAATATATCATACATCTGTTTGCGAATGGATTTCACTTTGCGGCTATTTTATTAGTTATTGGTGTAAAAATAAATATGTTGATTACCGGTATGCTTCTTGGTCGAAATTTATTGGAAACCGCTGGTGGAAAATTGATGATTTTTGTTGCAGAAAATACAATTCCCGGGGCAATTGTATTGGGCATAATTCATTTAGTGGTATTGATGCCAAAAGGGAAATGGTTATGGAATAAATATAGAATGAAAATTACCTGTTGTTAACGTAAAATTATTTTTTACAGGTATAATTATAAATTTCAGTTGCGTTTTCAACACCTAAATCGGCTGCTTTAGATAAATCTAAACATGCATTTTTAAAGTCATCAAGAGCCAACTTGCACAAAGCCCTGTTGTAATAGGCAAATTTTAAATTACCACTAAATTTTATGGCAGACCCAAAATCTAAAATCGCATTTTTATAGTCCGCAAGTGTTTTAAGAACTACTCCTCTGTTGAAATACGCAAGTCCGTTTTTCGGATTCAATTCAATGACTTTAGAAAAATCTAAAACTGCTTTTTTGGTATCGTTTAAAAAAACATAACAAGCCCCTCTTTTAAGATAGGCTTCCTCAAAATCGGGATTTGTCTTAATAGCCAAATCAAACTTTTCAATGGCATTGTTATACTTTTTTTCATCCATCTTTTGGATACCTTCAATGTAACTATCCTGAAAAGATTGTGCAAAGCCGACAAAGTTTAAACTGAACAGAAATAGTAATACAGTAAGTTTTTTCATTTTTATATAGCTTAAGGATTCAATACAAAAATAAAAAAAACAGAAAAATTTTGCAATTATTCAGCCATAACGTTCCCCGCAATATAACCACCGGTCCACGCATTTTGGAAATTAAACCCACCCGTTACGGCATCAATATTTAATACTTCACCTGCAAAGAATAAGTTTTTATGAAGTTTACTTTCAAAACGTTTAAAGTTTACTTCTTTTAAATCAATACCGCCTGCGGTAACAAACTCTTCTTTAAAAGTAGATTTTCCATTGGCATTAAAAATGCCTTTGGTTAATTGATTGCTGAGGTTTTCAAGTTGTTTATTAGATACATCCGCCCATCTAGATTCATTCTTAATTTCTGAAGCCAAGACGAGGTTTTCCCAAAGACGTTTTGGTATTTCTTGAAAAACAGATTTTAGGATTACCTGTTTCTTTTTATGTGCTGTCCTGATGGTTTTTAGTTTCTCAAAAATCTGTTCTGTTTGTTTAGAAAGCCAATTGATAACAACATTATAATGATAATCTTTTTTCGCCAAGAATCTTGCACCAAATGCAGAAAGTTTTAGAACGGCGGGTCCGCTCATTCCCCAATGGGTAATCAATAACGGACCACTGGTTTCAAACGTTGAATTTGCTATAGAAACGGTTGCATTTGGCACAGAAATACCCGGAATTTCTCTAATACGTTTATCATTTATTTTAAAAGTAAATAATGATGGAACGGGAGGAACAATAGTATGATCGAGGTTATTCAGCATTTCCCAAATTTTAGTATTGCTTCCAGAAGCTATCAATAATTTATCAGCTATAAAATCACCTTTATTGGTATTAATTTTCCATAGCCCTCCAACTTTTTCAAAGTTTTCTACGCGATGGTTTAGCTTTACTTTTATTCCCAACTTTTCTGTTGCATTTATCAATACATCGATAATACTTTGTGAAGAATTAGAAACAGGAAAAACACGATTGTCGGCTTCAATTTTCAAAGCAACACCGCTATCTTCAAACCATTGCATAGTATCGCCGGTCATAAATTGATGAAAAGGCCCGAGCAATTCTTTTTTACCCCTTGGATAATATTCGCAAAGTTCCTTAGGGTCAAAACAGGCATGTGTTACGTTGCATCTACCACCACCAGATATTTTTACTTTTTGAAGTACTTCTTTGCCCCGTTCTAAAATAATAATTTCAGCAGCTGGATTTTTCTCCGCACATGTAATTGCCGCAAAGAATCCTGCTGCTCCGCCACCTATTATGGTTATTTTATTCATTTTTTAGGGTTTTGGGTTGAAATTGTTTCGGGTTTTCTCCTACGCCAAAGCTACAGAGAGCACAGTCAGGTTTAAAAAATTGTAAATGGTTTCAAGGTGTGGACACCCCTATAATCCCCTCAAGGGGATAATTTAACCGATTAAATTTTTTTCGTATTTCGTACCTCCAACCTGGTATTTTTTTAAACTCATAGTATCATCTCTTGATAAGGAATAACAGTTTTAAAACCTTTATTTTTGAAATAGCTGGGTGTATCGTCATTTCCTGTGGCCAATATAAAATCACCGCCCCAGGCACCAAGACTTTTTGTTTGTCCAAAATAATCTGAAAACAATTGTTGTTGCACTGGAGTTTGTTGAATAATATTTGAAATAATCATCTCGTGTTCAACCAATAATTTTTCAAAATCCGATAAAGTTTTGCTTTTAATAATTTGATTGGTTAGATATGATATTTCTTCAATTGATGTGTTTATGTCCCCCATAAAATTTCTATATGTAGCAATGCCTTCTCTGCTATTTTGCTTTTTGTTAAGATACACAAAATAGAGCTGTTCTTTAAAATCGGGATTAAAATTTGTAGCTTCAACTATCGGTTTTTTACCTTTTAGTTGATATGTTATTGGACTAATATTTTGGGCACAAGCAATATCATACCCGCTACCACCAAAATTATCGAACTGTAATTGAAAAGCATCTACTTTAGCCCATTGGGCAATATTATTGATTAAAGTTGAGGAAGTACCCAATCCCCATTTTCTTGGAAAATCAAGTGTTGATTTAACATAAAAACCTGTACTTTCAGTTAGAAAATTTATGTTTGATTTTTTAGCTGATATCAGTATTTCTCTCAATTTTTCGGCTAACAAATCGCCCCCTCCATCTTTTTTAGAATCAAAAGTGGCAGAGATTATTCGTAATCTTGGCAAATCAAATTCTACTTGTAGCCACAGTTCATTTTGGTCTGTATAACTTTCCCAAACCAATTTATCTTCTTTAATTTTTTGTACAGTAAGATTTTGGCCATATTTTGTAGGTAGTGCCAGGGCTTTAGCTCCATCAAGGACAAGATATTCGCCAGTAAGCAGTAGTTTTCCGTTACTGTAAAAGGTTTCCATCAGATTTTGTTTCTGTTGTAAATTGGTAAAATTAAGAAAGATAACGCACCAAATAATAAAACCATTAAGGTTTGTGCGGTCCACATAATCCATGCGAAAGCTCTAGCGGGATTGTCCGGAACGGCATATAAAATCAGCACACTTGCCACAGCAATTGGGTAAGTGCCCAATCCGCCATTGGTTACTGCCATACTTATACCACCAACCACAAAACCGACAATAATGGCCTCAAAAGGTAAATTAGAGGTTTCTGGCAAGGCAAAAGTAACCACGTAAAACATTAAAACGTACATTGCCCATATAAATAGTGTGTGGAAAATAAACGACCACTTATTTTCCATTTTAAAAATGCTAATGGCACCTTCTATCAACCCATTTATAAATTTTTTAATTTTAATAAAAAACGGATTTTTTGATTTTTTAACAATAAAATAAAAAATGATTGCAAACAAAGCAAATATGCCTATAACAAAATATTTTTGCGTACCGCTGTCGCCATCTTTGAACAAGTATTGGGAAATCAGGTCAGCTTGCAGAAAAAATGCCAAACCAATAATACTAAGCAAAACAATGGCATCTGCAATACGTTCGGCAACGATGGTGCCAAAAGCCTTTTCAAACGGAATATTTTCGTACTTTGAAATCCCGGTTGCTCTGGCAATTTCTCCCGCCCGCGGAATACCGAGGTTAACTAAATAGGCAATAAAAACCGTCATAACACTATTGGCAAATTTTGGCTTATAACCCATTGGCTTTAGCATAAATTGCCAGCGATATGCTCTAGACAAATGACTTAAAGCCCCTAATACCAAGGACAATAACACCCACCAATAATTGGCAGATTTAAAAGAACCGATAATGGCCGATTTGTCTTCAGGAGTTAATTTTGACAAAAAATACCAGACTAAAAAAACTCCCAAAGCAATTGGGAGTATTAAAAAAATTATCTTTTTTATTTTTTTGTTCAAATTAACTTATCAAAGTATTTGTTTTTTCGTCAGGGAAAATTACAATGGGTTCAAAAGTTTTGGCCTCTTCAAAATCCATTATACCATAAGCTATAATTATAACTATATCACCTTTAGCTACTCTTCTAGCTGCAGGTCCGTTCAATACAATTTCACCTTTACCTCTTTCTCCCTTAATAATGTAGGTTTCTAATCTTTCACCATTATTAACATTGACAATTTGCACCTTTTCACCCTGTATCATGTTGGCGGCATCCATTAAATTTTCGTCAATGGTTATGCTTCCAATATAGTTTAGATCAGCCCCGGTGACCGTAACTCTGTGTATCTTTGATTTTAATGCAACAATTTTCACAAGCTATTTTTTATTTTTGGGCAAAGATAATTAAATTTAAAGTCTTTTATAAAGCTATATTGTCAATTAATCTCACCCCGCCTACAAATACGGCGATAAAGGCTCTGTAGTTTTTACCCTTTCTTTTGTGCTTAGCAGATTTTAAAGTAGCTTCATCCGCAATTTCAAAATATTCCAGTTCAAGAATATTGTTCCTATTAAACTGCTTTTCTACCCATTTTATAACTTTGCCTATAGAATCTGTTTCAAATTTTTCTTTTGCCCTTTTTAAGATTTTGTATATTAAAGGGGCTTCTTCCCTGTGCAGTTCAGATAATCGTATGTTTCTAGAGCTCATTGCCAAACCGTCTTCTTCCCTAAAAATAGCACAAGGCACAATTTTAACTGGTAAATTGAACTTTTCAACTAATTTTTTTACGATTTGCAGTTGCTGAAAATCTTTTTCGCCAAAATACGCTTTATCGGGCTTTACTATTTCAAACAGTTTTTTAACTATTGTGCCAACACCATCAAAATGGCCTTTTCTATGTCTGCCTTCCATTTCGTGTTCCAACCCCTCAAAATCAAAAGGTTCAGCCTCTATATTATCATTATAAATCTCATTTGCCTTTGGAGCAAAAACCATATCACAGTTTATGTTTTCTAAAAATTCCAGATCTTTTTTTAAATCCTTTGGATATTTTATTAAGTCCTCTTTGTTGTCAAACTGTGTAGGGTTTACAAAAATACTAACTACGATAACATCATTTTCTGCCTTAGCCCTTTCAATTAAGGACAAGTGCCCTTTGTGCAAGGCTCCCATAGTGGGTATAAACCCTACAGAAATTTTATTGTTTAGCGTGTTTAAATAAGTGTCAAGTGTTTCTTTTTGATAAAAAACTTTCATCAATATTACTGTTAATTAGTGTTAAAAGGGTGTAAACTTAACATTTTCAGTATAAATCTAATCAAAAATTCGTAATTTTGCATATTCTTAATTACAGACGGATTTTATGAAAGATAAGAGAATATTGTATGTGTCTTCAGAGGTAATACCTTATTTACCAGAAACGGACACAGCAAGTACTTCCTTTGAGTTGGCAAGGCTCATGCACGGTAAAGGTGCACAAATTAGAATTTTTATGCCGAGGTTTGGTGTTATCAATGAAAGAAGGCATCAATTGCACGAAGTGATAAGATTATCAGGTATGAACCTGATTATCAATGATATGGATATGCCTTTGATTATTAAAGTTGCTTCTATTCCCAAAGAAAGAATGCAGGTTTATTTTATTGATAATGACGAGTATTTTAAACGCAAAGCGGTTTATACGGATGAAGATGGAAAATTGTTTGAGGATAATGACGAACGGGCCATCTTTTTTGCAAAAGGTGTAATAGAGACCGTAAAAAAATTGAACTGGACCCCCGACATTATTCATGTGCACGGGTGGATGGCTTCTTTGTTGCCATTATACCTAAGAGAATACTACAAAAACGATCCCTTATATATTGACAGTAAAATTGTAACTTCAGTTTATGATGGAGGTTTCAAAGACACTTTAGGTGATAAGCTGGTCGATAAAATTAAATTTGATGGTATAGCCGATGATAAATTGGAAACCATTTCAAGTACTAGTTATAATAATTTGATAAAAATTGCCATTGAAAACTCTGATGCTGTTATTAAGGGCAGTGAAAATATACCAGAAGAAATAGCCGAGTTTATCGATCAGAAACAAATTCCACTGTTAGAACATCAATCTGGTGAAGAACCGACCGACATCTACTCCAACTTTTACCTTACCGAAGTTTTATAAAATAATCTTAATAAAATAACTTTTTTGTTTATGACTACAAAAATTGTGAACAGCATTAAATATATAGCTATATTTTCTATTGTATTAATGAGTGTGATTTCTTGTGAAAAAGATTTTCAAAATGTTGGCGTAGGCTTAGTAGATAATAACCTTTTTGCTACTGAACAGGCTACTTTTGAAGTAATTGCTTATAACCAAAATGTAGATTCATCTAGAATTTCCAGCAGTAACCCCCATTTGTTAGGAGTTACAAAAGATAAAAATTTTGGACTTTTAAAAGCTTCGATAATTGGTCAATTAAGCCTTGGCTCTATTAATTTTACTGATAATATGTCTATTGATGCCGTAATTTTAAATATTCCTTACTACGCAACCAAAAAAGAGGGTGCTGCTGGTTATGAACTGGATTCTATTATTGGCGACCAAGAAACTGAGTTCAACCTATCTGTTTACGAAAATGGAACGTATTTAAATACATTGGATCCTACAGACCCGAGCCAGGGTAAAAAGTATTATTCTGACGAAACCTATGTTAAAAAATCGCTACTTTATTCAGATGGTTTTAAGCCTAATAAAAACGATACTATTTACATCGTTGAAAGAAGATTTTTAGACGGTGACCCCGATACGGTTGATGATAGAGATACTATTATGACCGAAACAGCAACACCTTCCATAAAAATACCTTTAGATACTGTCTTTTTTAGAAATAGTTTTATTAATCAGCAAAATTCAGGTGCATTTGATTCCAATGATAACTTTATAAATCATTTTAGAGGTTTGATTTTAGAAGCTGATGGTACAGACGGCTCTTTAATGACCTTGCCAATGAACAATGCTACAATGACTTTTTATTATAGCAACATTGTTTTAACAGATGAATCTACAACAACAGGAGATTTAAATGGAGATGGCGATACCGATGATGAAGATGTACCTGTAAAAACAAAACAAACTGCTTCTTTTCCGCTAAGCGGGCTAAAAACAGGAACATATGAAAGAGATTACACAAAAGCACAACCAGATAGCGATATTAATACCAAGCTTACAAGCCCAGATAAAGAAAATGGTGAGGATAAATTGTATATACAAGGTGCCGCTGGCTCCATAACAATAATAGACATACTTAAAGGAATGACCCAAGAAAAATTGGATCAGATAAGGAGTGAAAATTGGCTAATCAATGATGCAAGTTTAACTTTATATGTTGAAAATGAAAATGACACCATTATCCCTCATAAGCTTCATATCTATAACTATGAGGAAAATACTCAAATTCTTGATGCTTCTACAGAACCACAAACACTTCAGTTTAATGGAGCATTACAAAAAACCGAGGACAATAAACCGCTAAAATATAAGTTTACTATTACGGATTATATTTCAGAAGTTTTAAAATCGGATAATCCTTTAAATCTACAAAAGTTGGCTATAAAAGTATTTCATCCAACGGACTTGCCTAATATTCCTCAAAATGGACCTATTACAGATATAATAATGAGAGATTTTAGTTGGAATGCAAAAGGTGTAGTTTTAAAAGGAAATAATTACGAGAGTTCATCAGACGGTTATGCACAACGCTTAAAACTTGAGATATTTTACACAACTAATAACGAATAACAATTAAAAAAATCAATTGTAATGTGTGGAATTACCGGTTATATTGGATATAGAGATGCTTATCCAATAATTATTAATGGTTTACAACGCTTAGAATATAGAGGTTACGATAGTGCAGGGCTTGTACTTTACGATGGTAACCAAATCAATTTAGCAAAAACAAAAGGTAAGGTCAGCGATCTTATAGAAAAAGTCGCTTCAAAAGAAGGTCAATTAGGTATTGGTCATACCAGATGGGCAACACATGGTGTACCCAATGATGTAAATTCACATCCTCACACTTCTCAATCGGGCAATTTGGTAATTGTACATAACGGTATTATAGAAAATTATGATACCATCAAAAAAGAATTGATTAACAGGGGTTATACTTTTGAAAGTGATACCGATACCGAAGTATTGGTTAATCTTATTGAAGAAGTACAGCAACAAAACGATGTAAAGCTCGGAAAAGCGGTGCAAATTGCTTTAAATGAGGTGGTTGGAGCTTATGCGATAGCGGTTTTTGACAAACGAAAACCAAATGAAATTGTAGTAGCTCGTTTAGGGAGCCCAATAGCCATTGGTGTGGGAAAAGAAAAAAAGGAGTTCTTTATTGCTTCAGATGCCTCACCATTTATTGAATATACAAAAGATGCCATTTATTTAGATGATGAAGAAATGGCCGTTATTAGGGTTGGTAAAGATGTAAAAATCAGGAAGATTCATGATGATTCTTTGGTCGATGCCAATATTCAAGAACTACAAATGAATCTTGAGCAAATAGAAAAAGGGGGTTATGAGCATTTTATGCTGAAAGAAATTTATGAGCAACCTAGAGCTATACAAGATACTTACAGAGGGAGATTGTTACGAGACGAAGCCATCATTAAAATGGCCGGTGTTGAAGACAATATGAAAAAGTTCTTAAATGCAGATCGTATTATTATTGTAGCTTGTGGTACTTCTTGGCATGCAGGCTTAGTGGCTGAATATATTTTTGAAGAATTTTCTAGAATTCCCGTTGAGGTTGAATATGCCTCTGAGTTCAGATACAGAAATCCAATTATTACTGAAAAAGATGTAGTAATAGCAATTTCTCAATCTGGCGAAACGGCCGATACGTTGGCAGCAATTAAGTTGGCAAAAGAAAAAGGAGCTTTTGTATTTGGCGTTTGTAATGTGGTAGGATCTTCTATTGCCAGAGAAACCCATGCAGGTGCATATACCCATGCGGGTCCAGAAATTGGTGTGGCTTCAACAAAAGCATTTACAACACAAATAACGGTATTATCTTTAATCGCTTTGCGTTTGGCGAGAGCCAAAGGCACCATGTCCAGTTCTAAGTTTAGATTGTATTTGCAAGAGCTGGAATTAATTCCACAAAAAGTGGAGCAAGCATTGAAAGTTGATGCTCATGTAAAAGAAATTGCCAAAGAATATTTATTGTCGTCCAATTGCCTATACCTTGGTAGGGGCTATAACTTCCCAGTAGCTTTGGAAGGAGCTTTAAAGTTAAAAGAAATATCTTATATACATGCGGAAGGGTATCCTGCAGCAGAAATGAAACATGGCCCTATTGCCTTAATAGATGATAGAATGCCTGTAATTGTAATTGCCACAAGCAAAGGGCATTACGAAAAGGTGGTAAGTAATATTCAAGAGATTAAATCTCGTAAAGGTAAAATTATTGCAGTGGTAACCGAAGGTGATACAACTGTTAAAGAAATTGCAGACCATGTTATCGAAGTTCCAGATTCTGAAGAAGCTTTTTCACCACTATTGACTACTATTCCGTTGCAACTCTTGTCCTATCATATTGCTGTAATGCGTAATTGTAATGTAGATCAGCCACGAAATTTAGCAAAGTCGGTTACGGTGGAATAGAAAAGGTTGTGTGTTCAAGGCTTTAAGTTTAATGTTCTAAGTTGCACTAACTTAAAAACTAAAGAAATATCAAATTCCAAATTCCAATCGTTTTGGGGCTGGAATTTGGAATTTGTTTTTTTAAAACAGTCATCTTTCTGATAAACCCCGTTTTTTTCGGAGTTCTATACTGAAGACTGGAGACTGCCAACTGAATACTTTTTTCACTTTCCATTAAATTCACTCATCGTATTATTTAATCCAGCAGTGCCAAAAGATTTAATCAGTTCGGAAGATTTTTCAAGTCTCTCGGTTAGTTTGGCTTCTTCTTCTGGAGTCCATTTGCCTAAGACGTAATCAACTTGTCTGCCTTTGCTAAATTCATCGCCAACACCAAATCTGAATCTTGCGTAATTTTGGGTTTGTAAAATATCATTAATATTTTTTAATCCATTATGTCCACCCGCACTCCCTTTTCCTTTTAATCTAATTGTTCCAAAAGAAATATTCAGATCATCACAAATAACCAATACATTTTCCAGCGGTATTTTTTCTTTGGTCATCCAGTATTTTACTGCTTTTCCGCTTAAATTCATATATGTTGATGGTTTCAACAGTATAAACGTCCTACCTTTAAATCGAAATTGGCTAACAGCTCCTAATTTCTGATTTTCAAATGAGATATCTTCTTTGGTAGCAAGTACGTCCAAAATTTTAAATCCAATATTATGACGTGTATTATCATAGTCCGAACCAATATTGCCAAGACCAACAATTAAGAATTTTTTCATATCGGGTTCTGGATTATTTTTTGTGCTAAAATATGATTTTAGCAGTGTAACTAAACTCATCTGATGAATTTTTTGAGGTTTGAAACTATTTGTAAAATACCCCTCCGCCTATCGGCACCTCCCCTTGAAAAAAGGGGAGGACTAATAAAATGTCTTTTATAAAAAGTAAAAATAAAAAAAGCCCCGCAAAAAACGAGGCTTTTAAGTATTAATCTATGGAAAATACTATTCTTTAGCGTCTCCTTCGGCAGCAGGTGCGGCAGCTTCACCACCTTCGGCAGTAGCTCCTTCTTCTGCAGTTCCTTCTTCACCCTCTTCACCTTCTTCACCTTCTTCTTCTTCAACCTCATCAACAATAGCAGCACGTGCAGTTCTTACTTGCACAACTACCATATCATCTGGGTGTAAAATCTCAAATTCTTCACTTTTTACTTGTTCTACAAACACTTTATCCCCAATTTTAAGTTTAGAAATATCAATATTTATAAAATCTGGTAAGTTGGCGGGAATGGCTTTTACCCTTAATCTACGATTTGGAAAACGCAATACACCACCATTGATAACGCCAGGTGCATTACCTTCCAATTTTACAGGAATATTAAGGGCAACAGGCTTATCATCAAATAATTGATAAAAATCAATGTGTAGAATTTTATCGGTAACAGGATGGAACTGAATATCTTGAACAATAGCGTTCAATTTTTCGCCACCTTCTAGTTCAATCGATGCAGTATATACGTTTGGAGTATAAACTAAATGTCTGAACTCTAATTCTTCTGCTGAAAAGTGAACAGGTTTGTCTCCTCCGTATAATACGCAAGGTACCTTTCCAGCATTACGTAAGGCCTTGGTTGCTACCTTGCCTACGATTTCTCTTTTGGATCCTTTGATTGTAATAGATTTCATTTTATGTTTATTTAATTGTTTTCAATTGGTAAAATGGAATTCGCATAATATATCTTTTCAGGTTAAATCTGAATTTTCAGCTATGCTCATTTCATTTTATAATTATTTATATTTAATTGTCTGTCACTCGACAGACGTGGTTTCTAAATTTATGCTACATTAAAAATTTTCCGCTGATAGATTTGTTGCTCTGTACCTTGTGCATAATATCAGCAAATAAGGGGGCACAAGATACTACTTTAATCTTATCAATATGTTTTTTTAATGGAATTGTATTTGTGATTAAAAGCTCTTCTAGTTTCGATTTTTCAATACGTTCATAGGCCTCTCCAGAAAGTACTGGATGTGTACAAATTGCACGTACACTTTTAGCCCCTTTTTCCATCATTAAATTGGCAGCTTTGGTTAATGTTCCTGCGGTATCAATCATATCATCCACTAAAATTACATTTCTGCCTTCTACATTTCCAATTAGTTCCATGTGAGATATTACATTAGCCTTTTTACGTTGCTTATAACAGATGACCACTTCACTTTTCAAAAATTTAGAATAAGCATAAGCCCTTTTCGAACCTCCCATATCGGGCGAAGCAACGGTTATATTATCTAAATTTAATTCCTCAATTGCCGGTAAAAATATAGTGGAAGCAAAGAGATGGTCAACAGGTTTTTCAAAGAAACCTTGAATTTGATCTGCATGCAAGTCCATGGTAATAATTCGGGTTGCTCCAGCTGCTTCCAATAATTTAGCAACCAATTTAGCGGCAATAGGTACTCTTGGCTTGTCTTTTCTATCTTGCCTTGCCCACCCAAAATAAGGCATAACCGCTGTGATATGCCTTGCAGAAGCCCTTTTGGCAGCATCTATCATCAATAGCATTTCCATCAAATTATCAGAATTAGGAAATGTAGAACCGATAATAAAAATTCGACGTCCTCTTATAGATTCTTCAAATGAAACTTGAAATTCCCCATCACTAAAAACATTCTTTTTAGATTTACCTAAATCGCAACCATAAGCCGTCGCTATTTCCTTAGCTAACTCAATAGATTGAGAACAAGCAAAAAGTTTTGGTTTAGGTATTTTTTGTTTCATTGACTAAATTTTAGACCTGTCAGCTGACAGAGATGCACGAGTTATGAGATTTTTGACACCTCACAACTATGAACTTTTAACTAAAAATTGTACCTTGGGTGGGAATCGAACCCACACTCCCGAAAGAACTGGATTTTGAATCCAGCGTGTCTACCAGTTCCACCACCAAGGCGATTTAGAGGATGCAAAAGTAAAAAATATTTTCATTCCGTTAACATTAATTTGCTATATTTAATTCTTTAACCAAATATCCTGATTTTGAAAAGAATATCTTATAAGATTATTTCTCAAAAAACACCCTATTTACTGTTGCTTTTTGCCGTACTTTTTGTTTTTTCATCTTGCAGTAAAAATAAATCAGTCCATTACGAAATTGTCCTCAAAAACAGTAATATAAATAGAGGTGATGGCAATCCTTCAACAATTATGGATATTGGTATCAATGCGGATACTATTGCTTTTATTGGTGAAATAAATATTAAAAATGCCAATTCTGTAATAGACGTTACAGGGCTAACCGTAGCCCCAGGATATATAGATATGCATGCTCATTTAGACCCCATATTTAAACATCCTGATGCTAAAAGTGCACTTACACAAGGTGTTACTACTTCTTTGGGCGGGCCTGACGGTGGTGGGTTTTGGCCCTTTGGAAGTCGATTGGATTCGATTTCAAACCTTCCTTTAGGCATGAATGTAGCTTATTTGGTTGGTCATAATCAAATCAGAAAAGCGGTAATGCAGATGGATAACCGCGATCCCACAATTGAGGAACTTGCACAAATGAAAGCAATGGTAAGTCAAGCTATGGATGATGGAGCGTTTGGTATTTCAACGGGATTAAAATATTTGCCCGGAGCTTTTTCTAAAGTAGAGGAGGTGATCGAATTGTCCAAATCAGCATCCGAAAAAGGAGGTATTTACACTTCGCATCTTAGAGAAGAAGGTTTAGGTTTGATTGAAGGTGTTTCTGAAGCTATTCAAATTGGTGAAAAAGCAAATATTCCCATTGTGTTAACCCACCATAAAGCCATCGGAAAACCTGTTTGGGGCTTTAGCAAAAAAACGTTGAAAATGGTAGATTCCGCCCGTGCTTTGGGCATTGATGTTATGATAGATCAGTATCCGTATAATGCCAGTTATACTTCTATTTCGGTGTTGATTCCTGCTTGGGCAAGGGCTGGAGGACAATCGGAATTTGTCAAAAGAACTGAAAATAAAAAATTGAAAGACAGCATTTTGGCAGGAATTGAATTTAATATTTTAAATGACCGAGGCGGTGGAGATTTAAACAGGGTGCAATTGGCAAAAACACCTTGGGATGAAACCCTTTCAGGAAAAACCCTAAAATTTTGGGCGGAACGTGAAAAGTTGGAGCCCAATGCAAAAAATGGAGCATTATTGGTCTTAAAAGCACAATTAACAGGTGGCGGAACAGCAATTTACCACGCTATGGATGAAAAAGATATCCAACGAATTATGCAGCACCCTCAAACCATGTTTGGTTCTGACGGAAGATTAACCACACCAGAAGATTCTGGTTGGCCGCACCCACGTTGGTACGGAACTTTTCCTAGGGTTTTAGGGCATTATGTACGAGAATTAAAAGTGTTGGATTTGCCAACAGCTCTTAAAAAAATGACCTCCATGCCCGCAGATAGACTTGGATTAACAAAAAGAGGACGACTAAAAGTAGGTAACTATGCAGACATTACTATTTTTGACCCTGAAACTGTTATTGACAAATCTATTTATACTGACCCGCATCATTTTTCAGAAGGTATAAAATATGTGTTTGTAAATGGTGTTTTGACTATTAATGATGGTGTTCTTTTAGAAAATAGAGGTGGTAAATTATTGAGGAAATAGTTTATGCAAGTTAGACTTGATTTCCACCAGTTGCAAACTGGCGGGAGTGAAAAGAGTGATAACTTGTCAGAACCATTTTATATTATTTCTTAAAGAATAAGCTTGATAAATAGTTAAGATTATAGTTGTAAGCATAAATAATATTGATATTATAAATGCATAATTTCTACTTGTTTTATTGAGTTTTTTAAAATCATTCAAAACTTCCTTATAGTGATTATTCTTTAAGAAGTAATAATGATTAAATATTAAAATAATAGTAATAATAAAAAAACCAATAATTTTATCTCTATTCAATAATATACTTCTTATGTTATAAATTTGAAATACAATAAAATCAAAAACAAAAAGTAATGCAAAAAATTGATAAAGGGTAACGGATAAAATTATAGAAAAAAAAGGATACCCCTTATTTTTATAGACATTTACCATCAACCAATAATTAACACTAAAAAAAGCATGAAAAATCATTACCACTTCTTATTATTATGTCCTAACATTGAAATACCAACTAGTTTCAACAATGGTTATACTCAATCCAGTACCTTAATATAACAGTTTCTATTCTTTTTGTTCCAATCAAGTCATCTCTTCCCCAGCTCCCGCCAGTTTGCAACTGGTGGTTTAGTATATTAATGTAAAATGTTACGAACCAGATACAACCCATCATTTCGAAATCTCGGCCTCCGCCAATATAATAAGCATTGCCAATTTAATAGCTTCGGCCCCATTTTCATTGACAAACCATTCATCAAGTGAATGTGCTCCATCACCTTTACCACCACGACCAATACAAATAGCAGGGATATTCATTGCAATTGGAATACTAGCGTTGGTAGAGCCAATAGAGAGTCTAGGTTCAACCCCAAAACTTTTGGTAGCTGCCATGGCTCGCTGAATTAAGGGAATTTCTGGAGAAAGTTCACCAGATGGACGGTCGCCTATTTTAATGAGTTCAGCAGTAATTCTATCTTCAATTCCACTTGCATTGTATGCGTCAACAGCTTTTGTAACGGAGTTTTTAAAAATGATTTCAATTTCATTAAGTCTTTTAGCAGAAACAGAACGCATATCCACTTCCATCCAAGATTCAAAGGGAATAGAATTTACCGAAGTGCCACCACCAATTACACTAATATTAAAACTTGTTTTTGGTCCTGTGCTAGTATATTCTGCAGCTACGTTGCTAAACTCATCAATAACCTTACCCAAGGCATGGTGTGGGTTCGCTAATCCAAAAGCACCCCAGGAGTGTCCGCCCTTACCTTTTAAAACAACTTTATATCTTTTTGATCCCAAAGCAGCATTAAGTATGCGACCAATATTACCACCGTCAATCGCAATCCAAGAATCAATTTTTAGATCTGATTCGTTAAAAATATATTTCATGCCTCTTAAATCGCCCAAGCCTTCTTCGCCAACAGAACCTACAAAGAGAATGTCGTTTTTGGTCTCAATATTTGCTCTGTTCATTGCTTTTAAAACGGCAATTACCATTGATAACCCTCGCGAATCATCACCTATTCCAGGGGCTTTTAAAGTATCTCCCACTTTTTTTACGGTAACATCGGTCCCCTCTGGAAAAACTACATCTAAATGAGCATCTAATGCAATTAACTTTTCACTTGTTTTTCCCTTTCTTAAAGCCAATACATTGCCCACTTTATCTACCCAAACGCTATCTGCACCAGCTTCTTCAATCATTTTTTTAAAGAGCAATCCTCTTTTTGTTTCTTTAAAAGGAGGGGCAATAACTTCGGTGAGCTGAATCATGTCTTTAACGGTTTGTTCGTCAATATCCTCAATTATTTTATACGCCGATTGCACTTTTTTATGTTTTACTAATTTGGCGACTTCTTTTGAATATTGCTTTTGGACAGCGGTTTCTTGTGCATAAATGTTGGCACCAATTAGGATGCCGAAGCAAAAAGTGAAAATGTTGATTGTTGGTTTCATGATAGTATGGAGTTAGATTTTAAACTCAATAAAATGTAATTTTATTAATCAATTGATAATGAGTAAATTGCAAGGGATTTTTCTCGCCCTTTAAATATACTGCCTTTGATTAAAAGGTTTAGAACATTAAATTTAAACATTAAAATTTTAAAGTGTTAAAAATTCATTTTTTTTTACACTTGTATTGCATTTTATATTACTTTTAACTAATAATTAACTCTATATTTTTTAATGATTAAACTAAAATTTGTAAGAGCCTTAATATTTCTTTTTTTTATTGCTAGCTGTTCTAGTGCTAAAAAAGTTACTTTTTCTAACCCTGTTGACACTGAAACTAAACCCATTGCTTATCAGCAAAAACAAACCTATAAACTACCTAATGTTGCTGTTTATGCCAGTAACGAATTTGATGGAGCCAGACTAAATGGTTTTGAACAGGAAAATGACAGTACGGCTTTAGTTATTATTCATCCCGAAAATGCACCGATTAATAATAGTCCGTATTACGCTTTTAAAACATGGTCAAATACGACTAAGCCATTCTATTTTAAATTTCAATACCCTAAAGGCTACAAGCACAGGTATATTCCAAAATTAAACATAAATGGTAAATGGAGTATTCTTGATACCACACAGGTTTTTAAACAGGACACTATAGTAACTGTTAAGTTGAATTTGACTGAAACTCCAATAACAGTTGCTGCTCAAGAAATAAACTCTTCTACAGATGTAAAAAATTGGTACTCTGACCTAATAAAAGGCAAAGAAGGTGTTGTTACCGTTGAAAGTGCGGGAAAATCAAGATTAGGCAAAAACTTGCCGGTGCTTAATATTTCCAAAGACAATACAAAGGATAAAGACGTAATCGTTTTAATTACCAGACAGCATCCTCCAGAAGTGACAGGCTATTTTGCTTTTCAGAGTTTTTTGATAGAAATTTTACAAGAGGACAAATTATCACAACAGTTTTTAAATAAATATCACATAATAGCTTTCCCAATTATGAACCCTGATGGGGTTGATTTAGGGCATTGGAGACATAATGAGGGAGGTGTGGATTTGAACCGAGATTGGGGCGAGTACAATCAACCTGAAATAAAACAAGTGGTTAGTTACATTAACAAAACGCTTAAAAGGAATAGGGCTAAATTAATCTTGGGATTGGATTTTCATTCTACTTGGTATGATGTTTTTTATACGAACACAGATAGAGAAAACACCAATTTACCAAATTTTGAAGAAAAGTGGTTTACAGCTTTAGAAGAAAAGATTCCTGATTACAAGGTAAATGAGGCTTCTGCCAATAGTAATAGACCCACTTCAAAAGGGTGGTTTTTAAACGGTCAAAACGCGGTGGGTATAACTTATGAAATAGGTGATGATACTCCAAGAGAATTTATAAAGTTAAAAGGGAAAGTCTCAGCAGAAGAAATGATGAAAATATTAATCAAATAAATAATAACATACAACTAGTAAAAATAATTATTAACTAAACTCAATTAAACATGATTCGTAAATTAATTTTATCTGTGTTTGCCATACTGCTCACAAGCAGTTTTGTGTATGCACAGCGTACCGTAACCGGTACAGTAAGCGATGCGTCGGGGCCGTTGCCGGGGGCAAGTGTTTTGGTTAAAGGTACAACTACCGGAACTATAACAGATTTTGACGGAAATTTTTCTATTGATGTACCCGATGGTACTACTACGCTAGTAGTTAGCTTTTTAGGTTATGTTACAAAGGAAACGCCGGTTAGTGCTAACCAATCTTCCATTACAATTACTTTAGAAGAAGATGCACAAGCATTGGAAGAGGTTGTTGTAAATGCTTTAGGTTTTAAAGAGCAACGGGACGATGTAGCTTCTACTTATTCTGTAATTGGTGCAGAAGACGTTTTAAGGGCGAAAGAACCTACCTTAATTAATAGTTTGGCAGGAAAAGCTTCCGGTGTTAACATTACTGGCAGTAGTGCAGACCCAGGTGCTGGATCAAGAATTCAAATTAGAGGGGTGAGTTCTATTAACGGAAGTGATCCCTTAATAGTTGTAGACGGCATACCAATAAACAATAGTAGTTTAGAGGGTTTTGGTAGTGATTTAGATGCTGGTGTATCACAACAATCAAGATTAAATGATATAAACCCTGACGATATTGAATCAATTCAAGTATTTAAAGGAGCTTCTGCAGGTTCTATTTATGGTTCCAGGGCATTAGGTGGTGTAATCGTAATTACTACAAAAAGAGGAAAAGCAGGTAAATTAAAGGCCTCTTTAGGTACCACTATTTCCATTGATCAAATTAATAGAAAACATCCATTACAAAGAACTTTTGGACAAGGGTCAGGCGGAAATTATAGCCCAACAAATGCAAATTCTTGGGGGGATAGAATTTCAGATAGAAGTGGAGGTGCAGATGATGTAAATACTTCAGGACAATATTTTGAAGCGGCCGATGGAACTATTTATTACCCTATAAATAGTGGAGGTAAAAATTCCACAGATGTTTTTACTGGTAGCAATTTTGACCAAATTTTCCAAGATGGGATGGCTCAAGACACTAAATTGAATTTATCTGGCGGAACTGAAAAAGCTACTTTTTATTTTGGAGCTAATCATTTAGATCAGGAAGGTATAATGAGAAATAGTAACTATTTTAAAAATTCATTAAGTTTTGGTACTACCTATAAATTTAATGATTGGTTAAATACTTCTGCCAAAATTGCCTATACCAATAGTAGTTCAAACAGAATACAACAGGGCTCGAATACAGCTGGATTGTATTTAGGCTTACTACGTAATCCACCAGATTTTGATATTAGTGATTATATCGGAACCTACTACGATAATAATGGTAACCCCACACCTTTAAGGCATAGGAGTTACAGGAGGTATTTAGGGCAAACCTCTAATCCAACCTATAACAACCCACTATGGACAATCTTTGAACAAACTAGCGATACGGAGGTTGACCGCTTTTTAAGTTCTGTTGACTTTAATATTACTGCTACACCATGGTTAAAATTTGTGGTTAGGGGAGGTTTAGATCATTTTAATGATGATAGAACTTACTTTAATCCAATGTTTTCTGGTGATGGAGCAAATAATGGTAGGTACAGAAACGAGTTTTATAAGAACACGGAAATATCCGCAGATTTTATTTCTTTAATGAACTTTAATATTACAGAGGACTTAGGTTTGAATTTAACAGTTGGAGCAGCTATAAATGACAGGACTAGAAAACAAGTATTTGTTGAAGCTTTGGACTTTTTATACAATAGCCGTCTTCAAAATCCATCTATTTCTGGAAATATTGACACTCAAGAACGTAATAGAAAAGAAAGAAATATTCGTTTTTATGGGCAATCAGCTTTTGAATATAAAGATTTGTTGAACCTAAATTTAGGTTTGACCTTTGAAGATGCCTCGTCAAGTTCTAAGTCAATTGTGTATCCTAGTGCGGAAGTCGGATTTAAATGGAGTAATCTTTTAGATTTAGACAATGATAGTGCGTTGTCTTTTGCTAAATTAAGGTTGGCTTATGGCGAGGTTGGTTTAGCACCAGATCCACATGCTTGGGAAACAGGCTATGAAACCGCTACATACACTACTTACTCAGATGGGGTATCCTTAACAGCTTTTGGTGGTGGCTTTAGATTAAATGACGATCAAGGAAATCCTGCTTTGGAATTTGAGAAAAAGAGAGAATATGAAATTGGCTTAGACTTACGTTTTTTCAAAAATAGGTTATCATTATCAGGTACGTATTATTACAATAACACTAGAGATATGATTTTAAATGTAAGCTTAGACCCTTCTTCAGGTTTTGACTCATTTCTAGGTAACATAGGTGAGTTGGAAAATAAAGGCTTTGAGCTGGAATTTGACTACAACTTCTTAAAAAAGGAAGATATCGGAATGAGCCTGTATGGAAATTATGCTACTAATAAAAACGAGATGTTGGATTTAAAAGGTTTTCCTGGACCAATCTTTAGTCCGGGTTCATCTGTAACTTCTACGGCAATAGTGGGCTATCCAGTAGGTATTTTAACGGGTAGTGCAGCATTACGTAATGCTGACGGATCTTTAGACTTGGATGCTAATGGTTTTCCACAATTAGACACTTCTGGAGATAAAGTAATTGGAGATCCTAACCCAGATTGGACAGGGGCACTAGGTTTCCGTGCCAATTATAAAAACCTTTCTTTAAATGTATTGTTTGAAACCAGCCAAGGACATGATATTGCTGAACGTACTCGATTTGTATTACAAGGATTTGGAACGCATGCCATTACTGGTAACGAGGTTGCTCCGACCCAAAGTTTAGTTAATTACGACGGAGATGTTATCCCTTCCGGCACCTTAGTTCGAGGAAATATTCAAGATTTTGGAGGTGGACCAGTACTACTAGACGAAAGTTGGTATACCAGTCTTGGTGGAGGTTTTGGTAGTTCTGTAATTAATGAGTTCGCAATTGGTGATGCCAGTTGGACACGCTTAAGGGAAATCAGCTTAAGTTACAGTTTAGATGGTGATTTAATTAAAAAAACAGGGTTGGAATCTGTACAATTGTCCGCAACTGGAAGAAACCTTGTATTATGGACAAATGTTGACGGCATAGATCCTGATATCAGCCAATTTTCTGGTTTAGGTAAGGGGTTGGATTATTTTACGAATCCTAGCTCAAAATCGTTTGTTTTCGGTATTACTATTAACTATTAATAAAAAAGAAATGAAAAAACATATAAGAAATTTTATTTATACGACATTGATAGTATCGTTTATAAGTTGCGATTCCTATTTAGATGTTAACGAAGATCCCAACGTTGCAACAGACGTACCACCTGAATTAATTTTTAAAGGTATGGAATTGGCAGATACCCAAATAAATGCTGGGCATCTAATGCGGATTTCGCAGTTTTGGACTGGGCAAATGAAAGGTGTAAATAGTTTGTATGCTCGTATTAACGATTATAATATTTCCCCAGAAGAGTCAAACGGAGTTTGGGCACATATGTATCATGGCATTATGACTCAAAATGATATTATCCAAGAAACATCTGAGGATAATTTATTAAAAGGGATGGCAAACGTGTTGGAGGCTCATGGAATTGGGAGTGCTGCCGCTTTATTTGGAGATATTCCTTATTCTGAAGTAGGTAATCCTGTAGGTGCAGCTTTTGATGGTCAGGTTGCCATATTTCAAGCTTTACAAACATTGCTTGATCAGGCAATAACGCAACTTGAAGATGTAGTTCCAAGTAGAAGGTTTTCAGATGACATTTTTTTAAACGGAAAATCTGAAGCTTGGATTGAGGTCGCTTATACCTTAAAGGCTAGATATTATTTGATGAACAGACAATATGGTGAAGCTTATCAAAGTGCGTTAAACGGTATCAGTTCAAATGCCAACTCACTAAAATTTGCTGCAGCTTATGGTGAGTATGGTTCTACACTCGAAAATAGTAGTCTATATAATCTTATTTTAACTGGAAGTAGAGCTGGAGACCTTACCACAAATGGTTCTTATATTCAAGATGAATTATTAAGTGGAGCCTCTTCTAGAAATAATGCAAAAACTAATGAAAGTAGAAGAAGAGATTATTTGATCCTAGATCAAGCGGCCATAAATGAAGATAGGCTTAGTTGGGCAAGTGCTAATATGCCATTAGTTACTTATGAGGAAAATTTAATGATTCTGGCTGAAACAGGTTTAAGAACTGTTGATTTTGCTGAAGGACTTACCCAGCTTAATAAATTAAGAGCATTTCTGGCAACTGGAAATGGTTTTAAAGGAGACAGCGGACTACCTATTCAATATGATGCTTATGATGCTGCAGATTTTGCTACTGGAGGTATGGAAAATACAGATGCAATAAGTGCGGATAAAGCCTTGCTTCGTGAAATTATTGAAGAAAAATATGTGTCCACATTCGGTACTATTGTACCTTTTGATGATTTTAGAAGAATTAGAAAAACCGATGCTGATATTGCTATGCCAATCCCAGTAAATGATGGTAGTACATACCCTGAACGCTTTTTAATTGCTCAAGACGAAATCAATGGTAATCCAAATGTGCCAAGTCCAATACCAGATATTTTTACGGTTACCCCTGTAAACCAGTAAAATTTGATTTTTATAATGGAAAGGGTTTGTTCAGTAAATTTGAACAAACCCTTTTTTAAGTTAACAATTTAATTTAGCTTTTTCTCTTTGGCATCTTCAATTAATACCATTTCTGATTTAAAAATACTCAAAAAATGTTTTAGTGTATAATTGATAACTGGTGATAGATTTTATAAGTTCAGGAGTTAGTTGGTTTACCATCTCAGTAATTTTATCTTGTAGC